>JAESTW010000462.1 GCA_016763395.1 Kofleriaceae bacterium | reverse complement strand
GATTTAGGAAGCTGGACAAGCTGTCGAGCTGGCCGAAATACTGGCTAGCAAACGACAGGCTTCGGCGCGGGCTACCTCTGCTTCGTCGACGGAGCCGGCTAGCAAGAGGGCTTCTTCCAGTAATTTTTGGGCTTCTTGATGGAGCACTTTGGCGGCGATGGCGAGTTCACCTTGGAATTCTGCTCGCTGCGACACGTCTAACTCTGCTGGCGCTGCGGTTGCCCTTGCCGCCTTGGCGAAGGCAATCTTGATACGTCCCTGAGCGACAAGCGAGCGGATTAGCAACATTGGCTTTCCATGCAAGCGGACTTCTTTATAGAGGGTAATCGCTGTTGTGCTCTGCCCTCGAAGTGCGCGCAGTCCGGCGAGAATTTGGTCCGCATCTCCCTGTGGAGAGGCCAGCGTTTTTAGAACAGACTCCTCACATTCGGCATGTTCAAAGACCATTTGTATCGATCGCTGCCGAAGAAGTGGGTCCCGCGTGCCCAAAAGTGCCTCGCGAGCCGCTTGTGCCCGGCCCCGCTCCTTGGGGCAATCAGTTGCCGACTCTTCACTGGCGCTCGGGGTGTACTTGGGACCGTGAGGTGGCCCAGCGGATGAGCATGCCATTAGGAAAACAGTCGCAGAGATAATTGTGGGAATAATTGCACGCATGAACTTGGTTGCCCTGTTCATACCATGATGGCCAACCCTCTCGAAGGTGCTACAAGGATCCGCAAGCCGCAGATTGCACACCGCTTTCCAGTCCCTCTACTAATAGCCCGCAAGCTTCTCTTATGTCCAACGCCCTGTGATACGTCTCTCTCAAATTAGCAAAAGCTACAAAGTCGGCGCCGGTGAATTGAAGGTCCTGCGCGAGGTCGATTTGCAAATTGACGAGGGAGAGTTTGTGTCAATTATGGGTTCCTCCGGCTCGGGGAAATCAACCTTGCTCAACGTACTGGGCATCTTGGATGACTACGATTCGGGCGAGTACTGGCTTGGAGATACTCTTATAGCCAATCTCAATCAGCGCAAGGCGGCAGAATACCGCAATCGCTTCATTGGCTTTGTCTTTCAGTCCTTCAACCTCCTGCCCTTTAAGACGGCCTTAGAAAACATCGCACTGCCCCTCTATTACCAGGGCGTGTCGCGGCGCAAACGACTAAAGCAAGCTGCTCAGTACTTGGAACAAGTTGGGCTCTCGGATTGGGGCGACCACTTGCCTTCACAAATGAGTGGCGGACAAAAGCAGCGGGTGGCCGTGGCCCGGGCGCTGGTATCGAAGCCTCGTCTCATTTTGGCCGATGAACCAACCGGCGCGCTCGATAGCAAAACCTCGTACATGCTGATGGATTTGCTCAAAGAGGTCAACGACTCGGGTATGACGGTGGTTATCGTGACTCACGAGCCGGACATCGCCGCAATTACACCTCGCGTCATCCGGTTGCGAGATGGCACCGTCGAAGAATCCTCGGCTAACGAGGACTAGGAACGAGCGTGCTAGTACTCGATCGTTGGCAAGAGATTTTTGAGACCTTGCGGCGCAACAAAATGCGAACCGCTCTCACCGGTCTGTCCGTCGCTTGGGGTATCTTCATGTTGATCATGCTTTTGGGCATGGGCGCCGGCTTGCAGAATCAAGTGCAATCCAATTTTGCCGATGACGCGGTCAACAGTATCTGGGTTCGTCCTGGACGGACTTCGGTTCCATTCGCTGGGCTAAAGCCCGGACGAAAGCTGCGCTTTACCAACGACGACTTCGAAGCATTGCGAAGAATTCCTGGCGTCGAGCATGTGAGTGGCCGCTTTTATATGTACGGCGCTAGCTATACCGTGAACCACGGCGCTAAGAGTGGCTCCTTTGATGTTCGATCCGTACATCCTGGGCACCAGTATCTCGAAAAGACGATTATTACGTCTGGGCGCTACATCAATGAGAAGGACATTGCGGAGAGGCGCAAGGTTGCGGTTATTGGCGCCGCAATCGAAGAGTTTTTCTTTGGCGAGTCCGGGGAAGACCCAATCGGAAAGTCGTTGCGTGTCCGGGGGATTCACTACAAAATTGTCGGTGTCTTTATCGATGAGGGGGGTGAGGGCGAGCTACAAAAGATCATTCTTCCCATCACAACTGCACAGCGGGCGTACTCAGCCCACGGACAATTGCACCATCTGCTCTTTACTGTGGGCGATGCCAGCGTTTCCGACAGTGAACGCATTCAGGCCGAGGTCGAGGCAATGCTGGCCAAGCGTCACAAATTCTCCCCCGACGATCCGCGGGCAATTCGAGTTCGCAACAACCTGACAGAGTTTCATAAAATCTCTCAGATTTTTTATGTCATCAACATTTTCCTGTGGGTGGTTGGCATTGGCACGATTACAGCGAGTGTGGTTGGCGTCAGCAATATCCTGCTCATCTCGGTGGCGGAGAGGACGGTCGAAATAGGCGTGCGCAAAGCACTCGGCGCAACGCCCACTTCAATTGTTGCGATGATTCTCAAAGAGTCGTTATTGGTTACCGCCGTCGCCGGGTATCTCGGGCTTATTGCCGGTATCGGCTTACTCGAATTCCTCAGCAGTGTTATCTCGGACAACGACTACATTCGGAATCCCCAGGTCGATTTGAGTGTCGCCATCGGCGCTGTTGTACTTCTGGTCGTGTCGGGCATGCTAGCTGGTTTTATTCCCGCTCGCCGGGCTGCCAGCATTAACCCCATTGCCGCATTGAGGAACGAATGAGCGTTCTTGATTTCGATACTTGGCAAGAGATTTTTGCGACCATGCGGCGCAACCGGCTGCGTACGCTCATGACCGCCTTTGGTGTGTTTTGGGGCATCTTTATCCTTATCATTCTACTGGCCTTTGGCGCAGCGCTAGAATCCGGTGTGTCAAAGTCCATGCGCGGCTTTGGCACCAATCAAATCTACATATGGGGTGGCCGGACAAGTCACCCCTATCAAGGGCTCAAACCGGGGCGGCGCATCCGCTATGACACCTCGGACATTCCCGCAGTACAAAATATCGAGGGAGTTGCCAATGTCGCGCCCCGCGTTTCATTGGGAGGATACAGAGATACCAGCAACGTGAGTCGCAAGGGCAAGACCGGCGGTTTCAAGGTACTTGGCGACTATCCCGACTGGGGTATCATTCAGCCCTTTGAGTACTACGAGGGCCGATTCATCAACGAAATCGACATCAAAGAGAAGCGCAAAGTCGCCGTGATTGGCGAGCAGGTCTACGACATTCTCTTTGAAAAGGGCGAGCCCGCGATTGGCAAGTCTATCCTGATTCGCAACGTGTATTTCGAGGTCGTCGGACGGGTTCACTCCACCCGTTCTGGCGGTTCGGCCGACGAGGACGCGACCACAATTTACATTCCCTTCACGACCTTTCAGCAGTCCTTTTTGCAGAGCACTAATCACGTTCATTGGTTCGCTATCAGTGCGTTGGAGGGGTTTCCGCCGGAAGAAGTGGACGAGTCGGTTCGCTCGATGCTGCGCGAGCGAAAAAAAGTGCATCCAGAGGATACTCAGGCGATTCAGGGCTTCAACGCGGCGGAAGCAGCGGGCAAGATCAACAGTCTCTTTGGCGGAATTCGCCTCTTTATGTGGGTGGTCGGCCTGGCGACTCTCTTTGCCGGCATGCTTGGCGTGAGTAACATCATGCTTATTGTCGTCCGAGAACGTACGAAAGAGATTGGCATTCGCAAGGCACTGGGCGCTCGCCCGTGGGCGATTATTTCTCATGTAATGCAGGAGTCGATCCTACTCACTCTCATCGCCGGCTACTCCGGGCTCTTGCTCGCTGTCGCCTTGTCCGAAGTTATAGGAGACGTCCTCGAAGGCTCTGACATGCCACTTGGGCGTCCCGAAGTTGATTTTGCAGTCGCTCTGAGTGCGTTGGCCATCTTGGTTGTCGCCGGAGCAATCGCCGGTTTTGTACCGGCCAAACAAGCTGCCTCTATCCAACCCGTAGAGGCCTTGCGAGCTGAATAATGAAACGAATCGTCCCAATACTAATTACCCTCGCTGTTATCGCGGGCATCATTAAAACGATGCTCTTTCTATACGGAAAATCACAAACCGTGCCCGAGGTCTTCGGTACGGAGCAGGCGAGCATACGAGACATTGTGCGAAAGACCGTGGCCACGGGGTCGATCGTGCCGCGCCAGCAAGTTGAAATCAAGCCGCGAGTGTCCGGCGTTCTTGAAGAGCTCCTGGTTGAACCTGGGGATATCGTCAAAGCTGGACAGAAGCTCGCAACGATCAAGATCATCCCCAACATGATCAATCTAAACTCTGCCGAAAGTTCGGTCAAGAGCGCTCGCATTAGCTTCACCAGCGCCAAAGCAGAATTCGCCAGAAACCAGGGACTCTTTGACAAAGGCGTCATCTCCGCGACCGAACTCAGTCAGTTTCGATTGCAGTTCAAGCTCGGACAACAGCGACTGCAATCAGCCCAAAGCAACTTGCAGCTCATCAAATCTGGCGCGTCCGGCGGCAACAAAGTTTCCAATGTCGTTACTTCCACAGTGGATGGCATGGTCATCGAGGTTCCTCCTAAAGAGGGCGCGAGCGTTACCGAGGCCAATACGTTTAATGCTGGAACTACCATCGCTTCGATTGCCGACATGAACGACATGATCTTCGAAGGCAAGGTGGACGAGAGCGAAGTCGGCAAAATCAAAGTCGGTATGAAGCTGGACATCAAGATTGGTGCCATCGACGGTAAGACCTTCGAGGGAGTGCTGGAGTACATTGCTCCCAAAGGCGCCTCGGTTGACGGCGCGATTCAGTTTGAGTTGCGGGCCGCTCTAACCCTGAAACCGACAGATATTGTACGCGCAGGATACTCGGCCAATGCGGACATCGTGCTCAAGCGCATGGACAAAGTCCTCAGCATCAGCGAATCGGTACTGCGCTTTGACAAAGAGAGCAAGGAGCCCTATGTCGAAGTGGAAACAAGCCCGCAGCACTACGAGCGCCGGGACATCGAGGTCGGCCTCTCCGACGGTATCTACATCGAGGTAGTTAAGGGCATCACCGAATCGGATAAAATCAAGAAACTCAGCGCTGTCCGGGCGGAAAACAAAGGTAAGTAAACAGACTATGCCTATGTCCACAACCGACCAATTGCGAGCCGCGATGCGGGCTATCGAAGATGCTAGCGCGGAAACTGCCGATACGATTCTCAGTGAATACGAAAAACTCTACGGGCAGAATCCCGACCTGGCCGTGGCCGCTCTCTTTGGCCTGGGCTCCAAATACCTGGCGGTCGGTGCGCCCGAAACCTGCGGTATCATCGGCTGCGGCTCTGCAGGCCCGGCGATTATTGCCTGTCACACACTGCTCTTTGGCCCACTGGAGTATCGGGTCGTTGGCGAATCAATCGCTGGCACAACTAGCACTTCGGTAGAAGATGCCTTCGCTTGTGACCTCGTATGCCTGGCCACAGACCAAGACTTCTCGCTCCACTGGATTGCCGATGCCACGCATCTAAACGTGCGCCAAGCTGACGAAATCTCTGCCGCTGTAAAAGCTCTCTGCGAAATCGTCACCCTTACTGCGCTAAAGCCGCGGCAAGAGACAGAAGAGCGTAGCCTCAGCGAAGTGATCTGCGGACAAGTTAGTGGCCGCGTCGGAGAAGAACTCACAATGCTTAGGGTCTGCTCTTAAATGTCCAAGTGTATTTATGAGCAACCCCTTATCGAAGTCCGGTAGACTACGATTGTGGTCCGATTTCGCGCTCCAGCTAACGTCCAGTTGCGACGTGCCCAAATCATACTGATTCTCGCTGCCTTGGTGCCGACAATCCTGTTGATCGCGACTGGGATTGTTCTGCTTGCGATCGGCAATGATACTCCTTCCCTGGTTGCGGGAATCTTGGTTCTCACCTTTTGTACGACCTCACTTACCGGCTACATTTTGGGTTCAATATTCATGAGCCGTGGCGCTCAAATCGCGCGATTCCAAAATGATTTCCTGTCCTCGGTCTCTCACGAATTGCGAACTCCTCTTACCTCGATCGGTATTTTCATTGAGACGCTTCGGGACGAGAGGCTAACGGACCCGGTGCGCAAGAAGCAGTGTTTGGACATCCTCGACCAGGAAGTTCACAGGCTACAAGGGCTCGTCGAAAAACTCTTACGGCTATCAAAAATCGAGGCGGGCGCACATGGTTTTAGCTCGGAACCGGTATTGGTGAGTGAGCTTATTGCGGACAGCATTG
>JAESTW010000461.1 GCA_016763395.1 Kofleriaceae bacterium | reverse complement strand
AGGCGTTTGCTTTCCAACACCGCCATCAATGCAAATACCGCAGGCGGGGGAAGAGTGTATTCCTCCCGAAGAATCGATTTCAGTCCCGTGCGTTGCAGGATATGGATGTGTGGACGAAATATGCGTTCCTTTACCTCTTAGCGACGAAGTGTGTGATTTCCTCAATGGTTGCGACAACCTTTCAGAGATCTGCAATTTGGATAGATCAATGCCGGACGTACCGAGAACTTGTGTGCCTGGCAAACTCCTTGGCGAAACATGCGATCTAAGCGAGTGTGTTGGAAACACGCGATGTACCGATGGCACTTGTCAACAAGACGCTCGCAACCTAGGAGAAAGCTGTGGCGTTGGTTTCTTCAATCGATGCCTATATCCACTGGTCTGCGGAATTGACAATGTATGCGTCAATCGTCCGCCACCACTAGTCGACTGCGTTCCCGAGTAGTTGTATGGCGTACCTGCCAGCCGTCCGGGATAGTTAGGGACACCTACCTACGGTTGGTACGGCCGGACGGAGGCCAGCACTCGTATCTAGAACCAATAACCGCCTTCGAATAGGGTGCTGACGCTGTACACATCGCTGCCTGCTTGCAAATCACTGCTCAAATCTAGCAAGCCGCGCATATATACAACACGGACCTCAAGAGAGCCGAAGGTGATTCCACCACCGACATTGAAAGATACGTCCAGGGTTGGAAAACTCGTCTCCTCGCTCGTCTCAAAATCGGTTGAGATCTTGCTGAGAAGCAAAAATGACAAGGAGGATCCAAGCTCTAGAAAGGGCCTTAGAGTGCCGTTACCGAAGCTATATCGCGATGTACTCGACAGGTCTAAGTAGGTTAAATCGAGGTCAACTGCGCCTCGTCCAGCAATTAAATCTCCCGTAACTAGCTGCGCGCCCCGTCCGGCAAACTGCGCTTCGTAGATTAACTGAAAAGGTGCGCCAAACGATCGAGTGTACATCACTCCCAACATCCCGGACAAAAATTGTCCGTCATTGCTCCCGAGACCATTTACCGTGGATAAAGACGTACCGCCCCGCACTCCCCATCGTGTCGTTTTAACGGGTTGGGCGGTCGGAATGCCATTAGTTGACACGGGTGAAGCTGGGAGAGAAGTTCGGATAGGATAAGTTCGGACAGGCGGCGGTGGTCGGTTCTCGCCGGTAGCAGAGGTGCCTGGCGTAGATGTAACTGGCGCAGGAACACTCTGCGGCGGTTCTCCACCGGATGAATCAACTCCCCTAACAACCGGAGATGGCGATGCCGAAGTACCAGGTCGAGACGCCAACTTCGCCTTCACTCGTTTTAGTAACTCAACAGCTTTTTTGGCTAGGCGCTTATTCGTTGATCCGGTGACCCACGTGCAAGCTCTCTCGGCCTCTTCAAGTCCACCGGACTTCTCTAGCGTATAACAAAGGTTGAATGCGTAACGCGGATCCTCGATTAGGCCAATCGCCTCGCGAAACTTCGCGGCCGCTCCCTCCAAATCCAGCTCTCCGATGAGTGCTTTGCCTTCAGAGTTAAGTCTCTCGGCTCGTATCGCAGCATCGCCTTCCTGTGCTTCGGACACAGGTACATACAATGTAAAAATGAGTACAAAGCTCAGTAACGAGAGACGGCGGCGCCAGGAAATCTCAGGCAATGCTTCATCATTTCTCTTAGAATCTTGGAGGTATCTAGGGTTCACACTAAGGGCCTGAGTCGACGATAAGTTTTGTGTTGAAGAGCAAAAAGAGCAATCGAAGTCGATGATGACCTGCAGGCGAATCTGGAGTTTCGTTCCAGATATCGATAAGCCGTTGGTCTCCCTTCATCGCTTCTACGCATTCGCTGATTCCAGAAACCTGAAAACTTTCTAGCGATACAGAGGAGTCACCGGACGCGATGGGACGAACCTCGCCGTTGTCCTGAAACCAACTCTCTAGTGAAATTCTGGGAACGGCCATCGCGCCCGCGCCGTACACTTCGTGCGCGTCGAGATCCAGGGGAAAGGACTGTGCTGGGCATGGAGCACCGGGAAACCACTCGTAGTCTCCTTGAGTCCAGGTACACACCTCGATTAGCTTGCTGCGAACTTGTCTAGTGAGATGGCGAAACACTTCCAATGGCTTCATTAGGCCTAGCCCGACCAGCGTATCTCCAAGTTTGCCTCCAAAGTGAGGCATGACAGCCAACGCCATATCCAACTCGCCAGACTCGATAGCCTCCGTCCGAACGAGGTATGCACCAAACAACTCGCTCGCGATGTTGGACGATACAAACTCAGGAACCCCTTTTTTGAAGTAGATTATCTTTCGCAGCCCATTAAAGTTGAGCACGATCTTTCCGCTCGCCCGATTTGCGGTTGTCCGGTAGAGCGTCCCCAATGCCGACAGTTCCCGAAGAGAACCGCTCGTCTCCGCATTCTCAGCAGCCTCCGTCGCGTTGGCGATTTGAGGTGGAGCTGCGAATTCAGACGGGGTTGGCATTCGAGCCGGACGATGGTGCTGCTCATCACCGGTTATTTCACTGTCATCAAACTCTTTGCTGGCAGGATCTGGTGCCAGAGGAAAAGCCTGTGCCACTGCCTCCGATATCGAATTGTATCCAGGGAAATCGATTGTTCCCGGGGCGAGCTCGTCCTCTCCTTCGACCACGTCTTCTAGAATGGGGAGCGACTCCATGACGGTAGCAAGCTTTGGTGTTGAAGCTTCAATGTCTTGTTCCTGAGACTTGGGCGAGGCCACGGCAGTAACGGCCCTGGGACTTGCTGCCCGAGAATACGCCTCGTTTTCCGTGGCGTCCGGGATACTGATTTCAATACTCGGACCATCTGTAGTCGCTCTGCGTCCAAGACCGCTGGGAACCCCCTGAAGCATCTCTTTGGACGGAGCTTTGGACGGAGCTTTGGACGCTTGGGGTTGGAAGAACTCGTCCTCTTTGGCGGTGCCCAGTGCCATCGTGCGTATCCGTTTTTCCTCAGCGGAGTCAACGAGCGCGGACTCAATGGCATCATCAATCGCCAAATCGAACTCGGCATTTTGGCTTTTCTGAACCGCAGCGTGAACTACCGGGCTATTCTTCAGAAACTCTTTGCGTCGGGCAATTGCATCTTCGTACAATGCGCCCACGATGTCGGCCAATTGTGTATTTGAGACTCGATGGCGTTGTTCAAAAAGCCACTCGTCCAATACGTCACGGAATGCTCCTGCGTCAGCATAGCGGTCGGACGGGTTCTTGCGCAGCGCCCATCTCAGATAGTTTTCAAGCCCGCTCTCGATGTGACTGCCAAAGCGGTCGAGCCGTCCGAGATCTACATCTCGAACCATTAGCAGTACATCTAGCTCATTGGCCGCGGCGAAAAGCCTGCGCCCCATAAGCATCTCGGCCAAAACGATTCCAGCAGCAAAGACATCGGACTTCGGACTGATCTCTTGTCCGAGAACCTGCTCAGGCGACATATAGCCGTACTTGCCTTTGAGTGTTCCAGAATTGGTTTTCCCTGTCTCCGCCATCGCGTGGGCGATGCCAAAGTCGATCAATTTTACATCACCGCGGGTCGACAATATGATGTTAGACGGAGACACATCACGATGGACAATTCCCAGTGGTTTGCCATCGTCCGAGGTCAGTTTGTGGGCGAAGTCCAGCGCGTCCAAGACCTCCTTCATGATGTAAACAGAAACTTCGGCCGGCACACGAGAACGCCGGTGCGCACACTCTCGGAGTAATGCCAGTACATCGAGACCGTCGATATACTCCATCACAATAAAGAGTTGCTTACCCTCGTTGCACAGTTCTAGAGTCTGAGCGATGTTTGGATGCGAAAGCTGCGCTGTGAACTTCGCCTCCGAAATAAACATGGAAGTGAACTGCGCGTCCTCCGCCAACGTAGGCAAAATACGCTTGATAACAACGCTCTTGGCAAAGCCATGAGCGCCGGCAACTTCGGCCAAAAAAAGCTCTGCCATGCCTCCAAGAGCAAGTCGCTCTTTGAGTTGGTATCGCCCGAATGCCTGTGGAAACTTCTCGGTCACGTAGCGAAGCCACTATACCATGAGCACCTGCACACCGATTGTGTGCTCGGTCATATTTCCACAAAAACTGGCTATCTACCTTTGCCGATCTGGATGGCACTTTGCACACAGATATCGAAGTAGTTCTCGAAGACCAAGGTTGTTGGCACTCGCTTCTCCAGCTCCTCCCAGGTCGATAGTTCACTATTGGAGATACCGCACATGAAGACTGTGGTTTTTCCACCTACCCGGGGGTTTTCAAAAAACTCCTCGAGGCTCTCTCGCAATTGTGGGATCCAGTTTTTGCTCACACCACTTATATCAATGATTAATGCCTTGGCACCTGTACGAACTACCGCCAATAACAAGCGCGCCAAAATCCCGGCAACCACTCTGCGCTCCGGACTGCAAACGAAAATCGCGGCGGGTAGCTCCTGGGTGATCATCAGCAGAGGAGTTCCCGCGTCTAGCTCGTCAGAGAAACGCTCAAGGGCAGCTTGCTCACGTCCGTGTGCGAGGGACTCGCCCGCGAGAACCACGAGCCATTCGATGTAACTCTGCAATTCCTTTGTAGCTGCGGCCGGCAGTTCCATGCTGAGAACATCTCGTAGTGAGAAGAGTGCAGCTCCGACATCGTAACCACTTGCCATACCCTTGGATGAACGACGTGTGCTGCCCACGTTAGACGCCAAGAAAGCAACTGCCTGTTCAACTTCTCGCAACTCGGATAGCCCTGGCCGAAGCTCCAAATTTGAAACGGCACGTCCAGCACGATCGGGCGCGACCATCGCCGAGAGAGCGTGGACAAGAGGGGTTAGCTGAGCAGCAACTGCCGCGCGCGCGACTTCACTTGGCATTCGCAGTGTCGACGCTTCGTAGCGATCGACACAAAGAGCCAACACCTGTTCGGGAGTGCTCTTCGGTGCTATCAACTAAATCATCTTGGAAGACCCATTGCGTTTATGATTGGCACTCAATGGCAAGGTGTT
>JAESTW010000460.1 GCA_016763395.1 Kofleriaceae bacterium | reverse complement strand
GTCGCTTGCGGATGTTGTCAATCAGACGGTTGCCCTCCTTAAGTGCCTCTCTTTGATGACCTGCTGTGAGCGCTGGCATGAAGCCCTTAGTTTTTTCCCACCAGGTGTAACAGGCGTGTTCTGCAAGGTAGATGAGCTCCTGGTCTAGCTTCCACTGCTTGATCTTGGTCCATTCTTTAAACGAAATATCAAATGCTTGCTGAACATAGGCTGGAGGTGAGTAGATGGTGGTAGTTGTCGAGTGACTACTGCTTATATCGCCCTCTCCATCAAACAAATGATCGCCAGGTGGCAGGCCAGCGATAACAAGCTGTCCGTAAAGATCTTCTCCCACACTTACCAGATCTTCATCTAGGAGTTCTTCCCAGACATGCTCGAATGCCATCTGGATTTGCTGAAAGTCATGAATCGACGAGGTGTCCGCCGGACCGCTGTGCAAGACAAAGCCTTCAACTGACCGCTCCACTTCGGCCAGCCCAGCTCGAGTCTTACCAGTGATATTCTCGTCGCCCAAGAGCCCGCCCAACACTCGGCGTGCGGCCTTGCTGATGTCCTCTTCCAGAAGCGGGGCCGGATCTGCGACGTCACCAGGTGGTGGCTCTTCTGGCTCAACCGGTGGCTCAGGCGGTGTTGGATACAAGGCTGCCAAACACGAGTCGTACGGCATTCTTGGAACGCATGGCATCTTATGACGCATGATCAGGCCGGACGGCATCCGATGACTGGTAGCGACCTCTACTCTGCCTGCGTCGATCAATCCATCCGGGCCAACTTCACCTGCAGCCTCGGTAGACAGGCGCCCGGTGACTCGACTCGGGTTGATCCGCCCCTTCACACTCGACCTCACTGCTGCTTCAATCTTCTCCACACGCTCACTTTCGCTGTGTACATAGCGCGCATCATCAGAATTGACTGACAGAGCCCGACGGATCTCCGCGGTGCCTTGCTTGCCCTTCTTTGCCTCCTGCATGCGCCGGACAAAGCTGAGTCTATTCGACTCTCGTTCAGTCTCCATGCTGTCAGTCGTGCGAACCTCATAGATTGCGTTTCTAGCCGCTAACTGATCCTTGGCTTCGGGACTGTCTTGCAAAACCACCTGCGCCTGATCGAGATCAGCCTGGGCAATGCGAAAGCTCATTACCTCGGAGATGCCTGGCGCCCTGCGAATTTCACTGGCAATTGTCGCCAGCCCACTTGAGCCAGGATCATCTCGATTGACGGCCACTAGCATGTCCGGTATCTCGGCAGACAGAGTGCGAAGCCAGGCGGCCAACTCGAGATTGGTGGTGTGTGAGTACTCAAGGACGTATCTGCCATCTGCATCTGTGATGCACGAGCCCAACGAGATCGCAGACTCCTTGGTTTGTAAACCGACGACAATTAAGAGATCTGGAACGCCGATTCCATTTTCTCGAATGACTACGGCACCGCGAACAGTTCTGAGATTACTAGAGGTATCCATATGTACTGGACACTCTCACACCCATTACAGACAGTCGCAAAAGATAGGATGAATAAAGTGAGGTTTTTGAAAACCGATTGGGTACGAATTCAGCAATTCGCTGCCATTGGGCCCATTCAATAGGTGGGTTTCGGTACGCAAAACTCATCAGAGTACTCCGATTTCACTTCACATTCTGGATTTTGTCATCGTGCAAGAATTTAGGACGAGAAGGGGCCTTGGCTTTCTATGATGAAGCCTGACTTCGATACAGTTCATTTCAGTGACGCTTGGCGGGCTTGTTGCCTGTGGTTGGACATCACTCGGCTGGGGCAGGGCCTGCTCAAGGGTCTCTTCTGCATCGGAGGCGGGAACGATTGCGAGAATCTTGATGGTTCCACTGCAGGAGTCACATTTGAGCACGTCAATGGCAAAGACTCGGCGGAGTAGCATGGCCCAGGGCAAAGAGCGTGGTGGTGGTTTTAGCTCAGTAGCATCTTTGCTCTCTTTGTCCGATTTTGGTCGGCCAATGTTTACGATATCGGCCCGATGGGCATGGTTTGGTGCATTATAAAGCCTCCTGGTGGTAGTAACGCAGCAAGCCACCAAGACGAAGCATGCACGCACAGTGTTCATCCAATTGATTTCGTCGAGTGGCGTCACGCCCAACGTCCACTGAATGGGGGAAGGCCACCATACGTTTCACCTTCAACAACTAAGTGTTGTCGAGCACGGCAAGAAGGGCCTCGGGGCTATCGGCTACGCAAATCAAAGCCTCTTCGAAGCCATCGTCGGAGCTCATGTCTGTGTCCATGAGCATCACGCAACAGCGCTCATTGTCCCAAAGAAGAACGCCGTCCATCTGCGCAACGTAGGGAAAGGAGTCCTGAAGCTGTTCGTCATCAGGATCGTCAAAAACACCTGCGATTCCGATGAACTGGTAGCGCTCGTGTGTCCATTTCTTCTCATCAAAGAGTTCTATCTCCAACTCAGACAGTACATCGTCGAATGTGTCCGAGAGGTCCTGAAACGCCTCCTCGTCCAGGCTCGAGTCCTCAATAAGAAGAATTGGGAAGCCGACGCCTCGTCCCCAGAGTTCCTCGTTGGCACTTGAGCCGAGATGAAACAGGGAGTGCGGAGACTTCGCTACTAGTGATTTGATGCTATCTGGAATCATTCGCTTTGGAGCATAGGCCACGTGTGCGCGCACATCTACAGAAAGAGGCGGTATTTGCTTCCCAGCATTCCCTTTGATGTGCGGCGAACAACTTTGAATTCTCAGCCACGGCATTGTCATAGTAGTTCCCTGTCCGGCTCATGCTGGCAATACTTGCCGGACGACCCGCCAACTTTTGCGAGGAGCGTCCGTGTCGAATGAGGGTAGCGAGCTTGCGAATAATTCGGGTAGTAGTGAAGAGCAGCCGCCTCAATTTTAATAGGACTTCTACCTATTGCCAAATCGGACAAACTACCGAGAGCCTATCGTCCTCTTCCTTCGACTATTCTTAGTCAGCACTCGATGACTACCTTTCTCGAAGGTCTTCATCACCAGCTGAAACAACGCAGAGTGCCGTTGGTCGCCACCTTTGCCTCATCGCTTAGCCAGTAAAGAGGCTTCTTCTATCGAATAGATATTGAGCGTATCGCCTTGGGCGGCGAGGATGAAGTCGCCCTCTCTCACCACGCAGCTTGTGTCGTCCATACACATAATCGATAGCATCTCAATCTCCTCAATTTCGGCTTCGCTCAGTGCATTGCGGTCACATGGTGTTTCGACATAGACCTTGTCTTCATCCGTTTCGTGTTGCTTAAACAAGTTGCGTGCCCAGGCCTGGCTCGGTGCGTAGCCAATGCAGGTGTAGCCGTTCCAGCCGACTGCCACACCATCTGCTATGTCGATAAGCGTTGATGGTGCAGAGACATCAAGCTCAAACGACACCAAGACCTCATCAACCTTGTTGGGATCGATCACATAGATATGTGTTTCCTTGCCCTCTGGAGTACCAATGAACCAAAGATGCTCTCCTACGACGAACACACTGCTGGCATTGAAATCGTCTCCTTTGGGGCTGGCGATTTGAACTAGCTTAGCCTCTTGAATCTCAAAGACAGCGATTCCACCACTTGCGCAGGTAGCAAAAATTCGGTCTCGGACAACCGCCAAATGCTCTATATACCCTTCTTCTAGTTTTAGTGTATCGACCCACTGCGCCTTGTTTGGGACGGATACATCCATGATGCCGATGCCGTCCCAGTTGAGTGCTGCAACCAGGAAATCTCCGACAAAGCCAAATTCGTAGACAGTCTTGCCCAAGGCCAGTGCACAATCGAAGTAGTCGGGCGTAGCTGGGTTCTCCAGCGAAATTAGGTTGATGGCGCGTTGGGACTCCGAGGCGTAGAGAGTCGTGCCCCGGACAGCAAGGGATCCGATTGCGCGTTTAAAGCGCATTGTCGAGACGAGTTTCGCGGTCTTTGGAGCATGAACATCAATGACATGAAGAGTATTCTTGTTGCCGTAGCGGGAGCCCATATACACGTAACCCTCGTGCACGATAAATTCGCCGCCGGCTTCCACGGGTACCGAATGCACCAGTTTAAGATTCCTAGGTGTTTTTCTATGTATATCGAGGGGATGTGTCATTGGGACTCTCCTAGGGATTTGATCAGCGCAACGAAGGCGGGAGCGGTTTTGATGGGGGCGAAATCCGATTCGCCTTGGATTTTTTTGGCTGGGTAGCCTGGAGGATAGAGCTCCGTTGCCTCATGCAAGGCTGAGACTGCCTCCTGAACGCCTGAGCGGGTGGCGTAGATGCACGCGGCATTGTATTTGGCCATCGCGTAGTACTGCTTGAATACATCCCGGAGCTGGGCATCGAGATCGCCTCCCAATATCTCAGCCATAAAGTTATCGTCATCTTCTTTGTAATCGAAGCGACTCCAGTCCATGGCAAACAGGGTTTCAAAGGTGCGTTCCGCTTCAGCGGCGTTTCCTTGTTGAAATTGCAGCACACCCTTGTTGGTCGTGAGCAGAACAAAATCGGGCTTCTTGGGGCTGGTCGACCCTAGAATTCGATCCAAAAGTGCCACGCCTCGATCAAAAGCGCCAAGCGCTTGAATGCCCCGGTTGATGTTGAGAAACGAAGCGATGATGGTGTGGGCATTCAAATCTTCGGCTGTCGCAAGTATGACTTCGTGTTGGCCCATCTTGGCCAGGGTTGAAAACACCAGGTCGCAGGTGTCCTTGGTTGCTCCAGGGTAGGCGGTAATAAATGTGGCTAAGTCACCCTGAAAGGCGGGGTCAGCAAGAAGTGGCATTCTAAGCTCCTCGATAGGCCACATAAGGGCAACAAGGGCGCGCCGCCGCGTTTCATCATCTCGAAACTGGGAATAGTTTTTGAGCAGCTCGTCCGTATAAACCAGGGGGACGGCTACGAGTTTCTTGCAGATTTGATAGTTGATATTCCAGTTGTCATCAGTGAGCGCTGTGCTGAGTTCGGCAAGTTGAGCGGTATGAAGGGTGGGACCAAAGTCGTACTCGGCTCTAAGACTGGCAAGGGCCGCATAGCGCTCCTCGTTTGTGAGGGGGGCGACGATGTTCTCCAGAGCGCGGTAGAACAAATCTCGATCGATAGACTGGGGACCATCTGAGTAGGCGCCATCACGATAGCTGTCTTGAGCAAAGAAGGTCGCTGCCCACTGGTACACGGCGTATCCATGAAAGGGCGTTGCATCGTTCCAGCTCTCTGTATCGATACCGGCAAACTGAAATACAGCCTTTCTGTACACTAGATCCTCAGCGCTAAGGGTTTGTAGAGCTTTCAGAGTGGTAGTGCCGCAGGCCTCGGCTCCGCCCGCGTGGAGGGCGAGTTCAGCTCTGCAGTAGTACAGCGCAGGGCTATCGCTGTATCGCTCTTGTAGCTCGGCGAGGGAAGCCACAAGAGCTGTGCCTTTGAGCTTGCTGCTGTCAGCTGCGCCTCGGTACAGCACTAACTCGGACTGCCTCAGCTTTAGCTGGTTCGCTTGGTCAAGCTCAGCGCAATCGGCCAAGAGCTCTACGACCTTGGGTAAATTTCTGGTCTTGGTCTTGCCGAAGTAGTGCTCGGCTATGCTGTAGAGCAACTCTTTGAGGAGGAGGGGAGCAGGGCTGCTGACGGCTTTGCCCAGGGCGCTCAACATGGCTTCTCGACCTTTGTGCTGGAGAATTCCTGCGACGAAGATAGCCTCAGCGTGTTTGCCCTCGCTCAAATATTTCATCCAGCTTCCAGGCTCGTTAAAACCACTGGAGTCGGTCTCGAAAGCTTGCACAAACTCAAGCCAGAGAGCCTTAGGGACTTGTGTCGCCCACGCTTTGTAGAAATCGAAGTTGTGATATTGCTGGCCTTCGATGTGTTCACGAATGCGCTTTGGCGGTGTGTTCAGACCGAGGTCAAAGAACACCTTGGGCAAGTCATCTAGTAGGCGATTTGTGCGATAGCTACCCGGCTCAATTTCGTCGAGACAGCGCAAAAGCCCCGGCAAGGCAGTCTGGGCCTTGATTCCTAGACCTAGGAGGCGCGTGAGCAAGAAATCAAAATCGCGTTCTGAGTCGGGCAAAGCGAGAAGCTCGTCGACACATGCGACCACGGCGTCGATGAGAGTGTTACTTACATATTCGAGATTGTAGGCTACCCCCCAGCGTTTAGGCTTGGCTGCGTCTACGCCGTGCTTGAGGCGCATCTCCTGCTCCGCAAAGAGAACTCGGAATACAGGTGTTTCAACGCTCTGCATCCGCTTTCGAGCAGCCTCAAACTCTTCTTGACACTCCTCTTTGTGGGAGTCGTTGATGAATTTCCAAGTTCCGAACAGTTCTGAGATCGCCGATTTACTACGTTCTTCGATCTTGCCTCTGGGAACAACACTGAGAACAGGGGATGGGAGCGCTAAGATGCTCTTGGTGAGAGTGAGGGCTTGGGGGACGTTTGCTGGAATGCTCCAAAATAGATACGCCCATGCGCGAAGGGAGACTCGGCTACATTGAATCTTGGCCTTGGCAATAGCATTGTCGTCCGGCTTTCTGTCGTCCGGCTTTCCTGCGTCCGGAGGCTGCTCGCTCGGTGCGCCGCCCCGTTGCTGTTTTTCCGTTTCTACAGCACCTTGAGCAATCTCAAAGGACCAGGCCATAAGTTCGCTGTCGCTAGCGAGGGCTTCGATGAGTTGAGCGTATTGAGGTGACTTGGGCTCGCGAATGGACTTGAGGAGGTAGAGCCATCTATCGTCTCTAGAGAGCTCTGGCGGCGGCACAGCAGCGGCAACATATCGTTGCAAAAGCTCTGAATCCTCAATAGAGGCGGCATCGAGGGGAGCACGCCACTCAATCTTGTGTTCAAGAGTTCCTTCTGTCTTGGCCCACTCGGATTCATCGATAAGGAAGTGAAGAGGCTGGGTCTTGGGAAAATCAGCAAAGCTTGGTTGCGTTGCCAATACATCAACGAGGCCCTCTAAATACAGGGCGTACTGCGCCGCACGAATCTGTGAGAATAACATCTCACCCTCAAGCGCCTCACCCTCGTAGCACAGCTTGTAGTGATCAGAATGCGCAAGGTCGTAGATGAAGGTGTACCAATCGCTGTCTTCTCTGTAGTTATCACTCTGCTCGATCAACTCGTGATTGAGGCCGTACTGTAGCTTCCACGCTCCTGATTCGGGGTTGTAGTGAATGGAGGACAGAGTGGCATCGCCCCAGTCGTAGGTTCCGACAGTGAGCAACAAGGCATTAAAGGGGGTCACACGATGCCCTTGATCTTGGTCACTAGTGCGACGCTCGACGAGACATTCCATGATGAATTCGATCTTCTCCTGGACCGATTGCCGGGGGCAGAATTCAGCCTGCATTTTGTCAAAGCCTTGGGCTGGAGTAAGCTTGCCTTCGTCTTCGTCTTCGTCTGAAAGATAGTCTGAGGGCTCGCCTTTGACGTGTTGATTGCCGGGATGGTGGAAGACCGCTCGCAAGAAGGCCAATGCAGCCGCTGGCCCTTGTTTCCACGCGTCACGATATGCCTGCTGATAGCTCACAAATGGAATTAGACCCAATCGCTACACTTCAGTACAGAGACCAGCCCCTCAATTCACGAGCTAACCGTTCATTATAGAACGCCCTGGGCTCGGAACCAGTCGAGGGAGTCGGCAATCGCGGTTTCGATGGGAGTGGTTTCATAGCCTAAATCGCGGCGCGCCTTCTCTGAGGAGTAGATGTTTCCCCGGCAGTATCCATAGGCAACGGTGACACTGTTGATGTCGGCGTCTCGTCCGGTGATTCGCTGTTTGAGATCACCTGCCCAACCGCCGATCTTTGCAAGAGAGTGGGGAAGGGCTCGGGTTGCGGCCTTTACCCCCGCGATCTCGGCAACGATTCGAAAAAGTTCCTGATACGATAAATTCGTATTCCCGAGGATGTACCGTTGTCCGCGCACTCCCTTTTCTGCCGCTAAGATCATTCCTCTGGCTACGTCTCGGACGTCAACATAGTTGCTAATGCCGTCAGTAAAACCGGGGATTTTTCGTTTTGCCAGGGCAATCAGCATACGTCCCGATGACTGCTTGGCGTCGTAGGGGCCAAACATGAAGGATGGATTGACGATGACCGCATCAATATCCTCAGCCGCTGCTTCTCGAATGATTTCTTCACTCTGATGCTTGGTGAGAGAGTAAGCATCGTCGAGCCCAAAATCGGGAAAATTCCAAACTGCCTCTTCAGCGACGGGCGTTCCATCGGTGGAGATAGCCGTGGCAACGACAGAAGAAGTATGGACGAGGCGCCGGACAGAAGCGCTGCGTACGGCTTCGACAACATTTCGAGTGCCGTTGATATTCGCTTGGGTGTGTACCGGCAGAACGTCTTTTCGAATCGAGGTAGACGCAGCACAGTGGTAGACAATATCGCAGCCTTCGAAGGCTTTGGTGAGAGCATCGGTATCGCCGATGTCTGCCGGAACCCATTGCAAATCAAAGGCGCCAAGATGCTCGATGCGGCTCGAGGGTCTCTTGGTACAGACAACCTCATGGCCTGCCTCCCGCAGTAGAATCGCCAGATTGCCACCCAAGAGCCCACTCGCTCCGGTGATGGCAACTCGGCTTTGTGTAGGAATGTTGGTAGCGTTCATAGGCGCACTGTAGCTCAAGGTTTGGAAAGCGTCCGGTCTTGGCCGTCGAGTCACTAAGACCAGCCAACTGCGCTCCTGAGACGGCGCAATGTAGGGAAAGGAGAATGGGGCAACCACATGAGTAGATGTATACCTACAGGTCTATCGCGACTCTGGGTATTTTCTGGGTGCGAGAGTGATGGTGTGTTTTGCTGTTCTGAATATTTAGGTGTTTGCGTGAGATTCTTCTGAATTGGCGTTTGGATCGAATTTCGCATTGAACCTAGTGAGCCTCGTCACTGTTGAGGAGGACAACCAAACTCAAGACAGTTTTTGGGGTTTATCCAATCTCGTCACATTGCGTTTCAATCCGACTGTCGTTGGGGCGCAGGGGGAACACATATGCTCGCCACAGCTATCAGTCCACACCATGTATCTTCAAAAAGTAACTCCCGAGACAGACGTATGTCTCCGCGGTGGGAACCCAGCAAATCGACGGTTGCTTCCATGTCGACCAGCAGTGTCCGATGGCACGGTACGGTCTTGAATATCAGCGAAGGGGGAGGCGAAATCCAAGGTTTGCCACCAGGGACTGTACGTCCTGGATGCATGTTGACGGTAAAGATTGATTTTGAGACTCACACTGTGGAGTGGGCTGGGCGAATGATGAACTCCAGAAGAGGGACTCACGTCGTCGCGTTCAACGGAGCTTCCTCGTTGCCGGAAACCTGCTGTACTTGCGTGTGCTGCCTGGAGACGATTGCTTGGTTTGGCTCACCCCTCCTCGATGCCGACGAGGTCTTTATGTGCTCGTCCTGCGAAGAGCGAGCTACCGAAAAACTCGGTTATGACTTCACGTACGAAGAGCTGGGGTGGGGCTAGCCCAACTCTGCTAGGGCTCAGGGCCGATTTCCAACTAAGAGAGATGGACTAAACGGCTAGCCGGCGAGAATATCTCGTAGTGTCCGGAATCGATAGGATGTCGTTGGGGTTATTCTACCGTTTTACGCGATAGCTACCGCGGCATTCCAAGCAGCGAGCCTAGCTTCTTT
>JAESTW010000459.1 GCA_016763395.1 Kofleriaceae bacterium | reverse complement strand
TGGGCCGTGGGCCCAGTCTGGGACTGCCCAGTCTGGGGCTGCCCTTCGCTGGCTACGGCGCCGCTCTCGGTTCTCGCTATTGTTGAGTGAGCTGTTGGGGATACGCGCTCGGGCGCACTGGCGATGGCGGGGCGTGGGCGGCTGGAGAACTCTTGGTCTTGGTACATCCCATACACAGGCTGCCAGCCGCAGCCAGTCCCAATACGTAGGGCAGCACTAGAGGGGCTCGTTGCTGTCCGAGCTATTCTTGTCCGAACTCTGCTGCTGCGCTGCGGAGAGAAAGCGTTTTGCCAATCCCACAATGGGGAGGACTGCCCACGATGCAAATGCGGTGGATAGTAAGAGTTGTCGGAAGCGCCCGCTCAATACTGCACTGCGGAAGTCATCGTAAGGAATATACTGGCGATCAACAACAATAGTCTCATAGGTCCCAGAACCGAGCATGTTGAGCAAGAAGAGTACAAAGCCTATTGGGATATACAACACGATGAACCACGAAATGGGTTTGAGTAGGAGACCGCGCTTGTCCCAAGCTCCAGTGGGTTTGGGGTAGGCAATGGCCGCTGCTGCGGGCAATAGCACGAGTGGCAAAAACAAATAGGCGACGGAGAAAAACACCATTGGTGAGCGGTTGAAAACACCAGAGTACACACCGAGTGCTGATCCCGACTCGAATTCTCCTTGGAGGAATAGACGCAGCTCGATGGGCAAACTGAGGCCGGCGTCCGACATTGGAATGAGATAGCCGGCTGCGGCAATCGCGGCACCTGCAATCAGAATTCGCCGGGCAACATCACTTTGGGCATCGAGCCCGCGCAATACCAGGCCCCAGCCGCCCAAAAGAGTTCCGAGTGTGATGAGCGGTAGAAGCTTCTCTGGACTGCCGGAAAAGTTTCCCAGTGCCGGCAAGGTAGCCAGTCCCAATGTCCCGGCTACGATCAATAGAGCGCTTCGTATCCAGGAGGCAAGGGGCGCCAAGAAGGCGATCAGCCCTAAGACAATTGCCAGTATCGGGAAAAGTAGGGCCAAGCTTGAAGCGTGCTCAAGAGCATTCCAGGCACTCGTGGAATCGATATAGTTGGTGTGGACAGGAAGCAAAAATCCCGCGATTAGGAGTATAAGGCCCAGCATCGCCAACTTGCGAACACCAGTGCCGTCGAGCAGGCCATCTTCGGAAAAACCCAAGATTTTGCTGTGGGCAAGGGAGCCAGCTTCTATGTCCGGTGCATCTCCCCCACCGGAATCGAGGCTCATCATAGCCATCAGGTCCGGATCGCTAAAATCTGCAGCGCAGGAAGTGCAGCGAAAACTTTGTGGCGGGTTGTTGTGTGCGCAAACGGGGCAGGCGGACCAGCTCATTGGTAAAATTCCTTGTCGAGTATGTCGTCGTAGTCGTCGGCAAATTTGCCAACCGTGTTGAGCAGGAGCTTGAGCTCCTCTGGGTCAAGACCGTCGATGCCTCGCCCGCATTGTAGAACTACCGAGTTGTCGTCCTGAATGGCAAAGGACGCAGTGCCACCCATCTCGGCATTGAGGCTGAGTAGCCGTTTGTAAAAATTGTCGATCTTGGATTTCTTGGGAAGTGAGTCAAAGATCGGGGCAATGGCGACGATGGCGGAACCACGAGCAACACAGACTACTGTCGCTGAGCCCCACTTCATTCGGTACATGTCGTCGCCCACTTTTTCCGCGGAGTCGAGAAGACCACAGGATTTGAGTATGGAGGTTAGACCCTTGGTTGATTTGCTCTTGCTCTTGCTCTTGCTCATGGGCGCATAGTGTCAAAGGTTTGGCGGGGAATACAATCAGTGAATTTGGAATTGTGGTACCCACGGCTCATGCTCAAGGACTATGTGTGTACCGGACCGGGGGAGACATTTGCCGCTGGCGCTCGTTTGGCGACATTTTTGAAAGAAGGAGATGTAATAGGACTCGTGGGTAACCTGGGGGCTGGGAAAACACTCTTTGTGCAGGGACTGGCCCAGGGGCTTTCTGTGCCCGATTCGGTAGCGGTAACAAGCCCTACTTTTTCGCTAGTCAATGAGTATCGAGGAGGGAGATTGTCCCTGGTGCATATTGATCTCTATCGTATCGAAGAGGCAGCTGAGTTGGAGCATTTGGGGCTCGAAGAGTTGATTGATTTGGCCGGCGTGAGTGCGGTGGAGTGGTGCGAACGATTTCCTGTTTTGCCCGAAGATCACTTACTCATCAACATCGAAATCCCGGACATCAAAACCCCAGGGGTCGATCATCGGGTTCTGCAGGTTCGAGGAACCGGCCCCCGCTCGCGGGCATTGGCTGACGAGTGGGGTAACGATTTGAGGCTAAAAACGACTAGCTAACGATTCGAGCTCTGGCGTCCGAAGACTCTTGCCGATTGACGAGGAATGCGGCGCCAATGGATACGCTGAGTCCCATAATAATTGGGCCATACACAAAGGGCATCATCATCGGCTCAGGTGCACTCGTTTTGAAAAACTCAATCATCGGCCAAGCTAGGTAGAGCGTGACTAAGCTGGCAACGACTCCGTACACAGTGACGATGAGCTTGTAGTTGTCTTTCATTGTGATGAGGGAGAACCCTGCAACGAGTTGCAATGCTCCAATGCCGATGGCCCACCAAGGTGACTGAGGTCCGACCCCTGTGAGTTCGGTGAGGAGTGGGGCAACCTCTAGTGCTTGTGTGTCACCTGAAATAAGCAGACTTGCGGCAGAGGTTGCAAAGCCGATGCTGCCCAGTGCCTATAGCAACCACCCGAGCGCAGTCAGTCCGGTGTCCGGCGCACGTCTCGTGGTTGTTTCTTCGTTCAAAATCAGCGCGAAATTGCGGTCACCAATAAAGGTGCGCAGGATATTCGGCCAAATGAGCAGGAGATAACTTATGCCGAACGCGACCACCAGTGAAGCCAAGTGCACGGACTGCATTAGCATTTGCAGGAGAAAGAGGGCACCTGTGATAATTGCCGAGACAATTCCGAACTGTACGTATCGGTTTGCTGTCTCCATAGCCCGATCTGAGTCGATTCCACTAATGCCACGCATTCCGGCTTGCGCGTGGAAGATAGACCGGACAAGCAGCATTCCGCCAACGAGAATTGCCAGTATACCCGGCACTTCCGAGCGCATTATTGGTGAACTCACCATCGAGTACACGACAAGGCCCATAATAAGGGAACCGGCGATACCCATGATTGTCATCAGCACAGCAACGGATTCAAAGCCCATATCTTCGGGATGTGCCAACTCCTGAGAGTCCAGCTTGAACTGGGGAAGTAGCATCATAACGCCAAGGGCTGTGGGCCACGCCAGTAGGACGATGAGCAAGTACAGGGATACATCGCTGGGCATATCCATATTTTTCAGTAGGAAAAACACAACGATACTCTGCACAATGCCAACAAGTATGTATCGCTT
>JAESTW010000458.1 GCA_016763395.1 Kofleriaceae bacterium | reverse complement strand
GCATCAACACCATGCGGCGAGTATGCAGATTTGGACCAATGCAATTGTGGCGGCACCGTTCAGAATTCCCATCGGTGGCTACAGACTATTTTAGGTGACAGCCAGGAAGCCCTCGTTGGCCCTGTGCTAAACATTCAGTCGCCCGCGCAAGACCAAGCGGTCACCGACGGTTTTCCAGTGTCCGTAACTGCAACCCATGTCCGGGGAATTGGCACCGTGGAACTCTTCTTAAACGGAACTTCCTATAGCATCCAAGATGCGCACCCCCGTGAAATGGCAGGATTCCCTTATGAGTTTATTGTGCCATCCGATTTGTCCGACGGAATTATCGACGTCGAAGTTCGCGCGACCAACGATATAGGCACCGAGACAATCGCCATGGTAACCGTTCAAAAAGGCGAGCCATGTACAGGACAAGCAAGCTGCCAGAATAGCCAAAGCTGCGAGGATGGCCGCTGCGTAATTCCGCCCGCGATAGGCATGCTTGGTGACTCCTGCACCACCGGCGAAGACTGTATCAGTGGGATTTGTCCGCTAGATGGGGAACAAGGTATCTGTAGTGTCACCTGTTTTCTAACCACAACAGAAGAAACCTGCTCGGCCGGCTTTACCTGTACTCAGGCGAGCCCGGGCAACAGCATCTGTTGGCCCAAGTCCGAGAGCGGAAGTTGTGGCTGCCAGCATTCCACTAGCGGCGGAGTCACAAGTATCATCCTCTGTATGATGGTGCTATGGCGATTTCGCCGACGGACTCGCTACATCAACCTGCGTTGAACTGAGACACTTGGGCACTACCTCCAGCACACAGAAATCTATCGTGCTTCGGATAAACTGCGTCTCGGTTTGCGTACACTGGTTGTAACTACTACTGCCGAAAATGGCTAGTTGGTGGCGACTAACCAGAATAGTCTTTCCCAATGGACAGGAAAACACTCTCTAAGGCCAGACTATCCCGCGATCCGCGATTCGACGGTTGTTTCTTTGTAGCGGTGAAAACCACCGGGATTTACTGCCGTCCAATCTGTCCGGCACCTGCCCCAAAAGAAAGCAATGTGGAGTACTATACGTTTTCTTACCAAGCGGCGTTGGCTGGCTATCGCCCTTGTTTGCGATGCCGACCAGACAGCGCACCTAGTACCCCGGCCTGGAAAGGTGTGTCCGCAACCGTAGATCGTGCCAAGCGCCTAATCGACGAAGGTGCACTGCACAACCAGCCCCTGGCATCACTGTGTACAAAACTCGGTGTAGGGCCTCGGCACCTCAGACAGGTCTTCAATACTCATCTAGGCATTTCTCCCAAGTCCTACTCGCTATTCAGACAATGTGAATTTGCAAAGGAGCTATTGCACCAAACCACACTCCCTATCACGGAGATAGCGTATGCCTCAGGATTCAACAGTGTCCGGCGATTCAATGATAGTTTCAAAAAGCAACTACGACTTACACCTTCCCAAGTTCGTAAATCTGTTGGAGCGGTCTCAAATACAATAACGCTACTGCTCAACTACCGGCCGCCGTATGACTGGACCGCGGTCCATCTCTTTCTGTCCAGAAGAGAAATGGAAGGGTTGGAGGTCAACACCCCAACTTCCTATGGCCGCGACGTCCGAATCGGACATTGTACTGGTAGATTCAATGCAAAACACAACCCGGAAAAGAACCGATTCGAAGTCGACGTCGAGGTCGACGATCTTCGCTTCCTTCAGCAGCTGATACGTGGAGTACGTAGAGTTCTTGATATGGACAGTGACAGTACGGAGATAGAGACACATCTCAGAGCTGCGGGCTTTACAGAAGTTTCTTCGGGACTTAGGCTTCCGGGGACCTGGACCGTATTTGAAGCCGGGGTTCGGGCTATACTCGGCCAGCAAATATCCCTAACTGCAGCGACCCAGCTTGTCCAAACTCTAGTCAACGAGTATCCTGGTAGAGGATTTCCTACACCGGAATGGATCAATGGAACCAATCTCGAG
The DNA here is from genome assembly GCA_016763395.1 of Kofleriaceae bacterium. Lineage (GTDB taxonomy): Bacteria > Myxococcota_A > Polyangia > Haliangiales > Haliangiaceae > NORP324. The sequence continues at coordinate 1,829 of JAESTW010000458.1, read as the reverse complement.
TTTCTGGCCATTCCCAAGAAACGAAGAGCGTGTCTTACCTCCCTCGCTCAACATTTTCTCGAAGACGATGATCCCAGGCTTCCAAGTCGATGGCAAAGTATCCCTGGAATCGGTCCTTGGACAACAAACTACGCACAGATGCGTGGATTGAGCGCACCCGACATATTCTTGGGTGGAGATTTGATTGTCAAAAAAGCACTTCGACAGCAGCCCAATCTGGACATCGAGGCTTGCGCCCCATTTCGTAGCTACGCAACGTTAGAACTCTGGAAGGCCCATTCATGATCGCTCTACAAATTCTGTCCCTTCCCTTCGGAGAAATGCTGGCCGGCGTATCTGGCTCTGGAATTTGCCTCCTTGAGTACTTTGAAAACGGTCGGACAGAAATGCAACTGCCGCGCCTTGAGCGTGTTTTTGGAGAACGAACCGCCAATGCCCCCAATTCGCTCTTTGACGCACTTGAGGTGGAGTTAAGCGAATACTTCACAGGCAAACGAAAAGTCTTCGATCTTCCTCTTGATATCCGCGGAACTACATTTCAAGTCAATTCGTGGAACGCCCTACTAGAAATACCATATGGACAAACACGGTCGTACGCTGAACAAGCCGAACGAATCGGCAACAAGAACGCTGTCCGAGCAGTCGCAAACGCCAACAGGAACAACCGAATAAGTATCATAGTCCCCTGTCACCGCGTAATTGGTAAGAACGGCACGATGACTGGATACGGCGGAGGAATTGAGAGGAAAGAATTCCTACTAGAGCTAGAAGGAGCGAAGACGAGCACACGGCCCACTAAACAGATGTCACTCGCTTTGTCTCAAAAATAACATAGCCCACTCCACCAATTTTCAGTCCATCTCGGACACCAATCGTCGAATCCAAAATTGAAATGTTGTCCAGACCTTCAAGGCCTTCTCGCTCCCGAGAAGGTCCGGCTAGGTCGTGGTTACCTGGCACTCCTACCACCCATCTATTTAGCTCAGAAAACGCCTCCCGCACATCCCCAGTCGCGCCACGCTTATCACCTGCTGGAGCAGAATATAGGTCGCCAGCTAAGACAATACCCGTATTCTCCAAAGCGGGGGGTTTTCGTGCGTCCGCCAACTCCGTAAATTCGTCTGCTACCTGGACACCAACTAGTACGTTGGCGCCACCATCGCGCCAAGACGACACAACTCCTTGTAAATCACTTGTGAGCACTACCGCTTCCAATCCCTCTGGAAGTGAATCCACTTTGGCGGTCGAAAACTCTAGAAACTCGGACACGACTCCACCACCTCGATCAGCGTTTAAGAAGCGCAGGCGGTGAATCGACTGTAAGGGTCCAACGATGCCAACTCCAGATCTAGTGCGGCACACCAACAGCCGCAAGAAACGTATTGGGAGTAGCACCAACACCAGGAAAGATTTCTGCTTGTCTGCTATGGTCACCTCGTGAGGCGGGTATCGGTTGTTCGTGTGGCGTTGACCATTTTGTATTGTGCTTGTCGCTGGGCACAGCAATATCGCATACGTCGCCTACTATTGCAGGCATTGTGCTTTGCTCTCTTGACCGGGTGTGCTTCTAGCCAAATAGGTCCAGCCAGAGTCAAGCAAGTCTTCTCAGAAGGCAGTTCAAAGCTGTCCGCCAGTGTTGTCGACGGAGTACTGCACGGTGAATGCAAGCGATGGCACAGCACCGGTCAGTTGGCGTACACCGGACAATATTTGCACGGAAAACGCGATGGGAGTTTTTCCTATTGGAATGACAATGGAGTTCTTCTTGGCATCGAGGAATACCACAACGGCACCCTCTACTCTCAATCAACGCGGATTCCAAGCACCAT
>JAESTW010000457.1 GCA_016763395.1 Kofleriaceae bacterium | reverse complement strand
GCGCGCTCGTTGCTCGCCCAATTAAGGGAGAAGGGGTTACATGGGTTGTCGTGGCCTACGTGACCCTCGACGTCGTTCAAGCGCGGGTTGAGCGCATCGCTTCCGCTCGCTTTGCACATGGAGGAAGTACGCTCTTCGTCGTGGACGAGAAGCTGCGCGCCGTTGCGCATTCCAATCCTGAGTACAGCGAAACACTCACGGATCTAAGCTCGCGTCCGACACTACGAGGAGTCACAGGGGCAGCGCTGCGAGCCGGGATTGCTCTCTTTGGAGAATTTGGCGAAGAGGATGAAACCAGAGTGGTGGGTGCCTTGCAGAGTCTTCAGCGCTTACCTTGGGCCGTTGGGGCAGAGGTGCCTACATCCCAAGCGTACAAAGAGGTCACCCGTATGCGCTGGATTGTGGGGGCTGTTGTTCTCGCTGCCATTATTCTCTCGATTCTTGCGGCAGGATGGCTGTCCGGTAAGATCACAGCTCCGATACGACTGCTTGTGAAACAGACGAAGGACCTTGCAGCGAGACGATTCGATGCTCGTGTTTCGATCAATACGCGCGACGAACTTGCAATCTTGGGGCACGCACTAAACGATGCGGCTGTCGAGCTTGAGAGTAGTGAGGACAGGCTTCGTGAAGAGCTGGCGATTCGCAGCGACCTGGGGCGCTACCTGCCCAGTCAAATCGTTGAGCGGATCGTTAGCCGAGAGCAGGAAGTGACATTGGGCGGAGAGCGTCGCGAGGTTACTGTTTTGTTCGCCGATGTTGCAGCATTCACCCCTCTCGCTGAAGCGCAGGCCCCCGAGGACGTTGTAACGATATTGAACGAACTGTTTACGGTTCTAACGGAAGTTGTCTTCAAGCACGGAGGAACCGTGGACAAGTTCATCGGCGACTGTGTCATGGCCTTTTGGGGGGCTCCTTCGATCCAAGAAGATCATGCATACTTGGCAGTCTCAGCCGCCAGGGACATGCTCAAGTGGCTAGAAGTCGCCAACGAACACTGGGCCAAGAAGTATGGAATCACCATCTACTTGGCCATTGGGGTCCATTCCGGAGACAGTATTGTCGGTAATTTTGGCTCGGCAACCCGGATGGAATACACCGCGGTTGGCGATACGATTAACGTGGCGTCACGACTCGAATCGATTGCACGTCCGCAGCAGATACTTGTCTCCGAGACGACAAAGCAGGCCGCCGGTCCGAGTTTTTCGTATTTCCCCTTGGGACAACAACAGTTGGCTGGTCGAGTCGAGCCAGTAGATGTTCACGAATTGCGCACTTAAGAGGTCCTTATGCCTTTACTAGAAAAACAGAAACAAAACTCTACTTCTTCCCGCTTGCGGTCACGTCTCAGTCGAATGGAAACGGGGGCACTGACAACGTTGTTGCTAACCATAGCGCTACTGATAGGTCTTGTACCGAGCGTGCAAGCACAACCCAAAAAAACGCGGGTCTACGTGGTCAAAGCTCGGGACACATGTGTCCGAATCGCTGGGAGAGAACTTGGAAACCGTGGCAACTACAAACTGATCCACGTTCACAATTCTCTTGGGCCATTGCCGCACAAACTCAAGCCCGGCCAAAAACTCAACCTGCCCATTTTGAGCGAGAAAAGCCAAGCGGTTCTCTCTGTGAAGCGAGGGCCTGTGCGATTTCGTCCGGCGGCCAAGTCGGATTGGGACTCCGCGAAGCCGGGAATGGACCTGTACAAAGCTTGGAGAGTAAATTCTCGGAAGCAAGCCGCGGCTGAGCTCACGTTCCGAGACAATTCCAAGCTCACCATGCGAGAGAACACGGTCGTCATCGTCTATGGCCGCAGCTCCCAGCGCAAAGCGAGCCTGACGCGCGCGGTGCTCAAAAGTGGGTCCCTTCGCACTCGCTTGTCAGAGCTCTCGGGCGGCAAGCGGCTTATGGTGGAGACTCCATCGTCCGAAGCGGAAGTTGGCAAAGGATCCACGCTTATTTCCGTGGATAGTGAAGGCACTAGTCGCATCGCAAATCACAAGGGTGAAGGCGTCACAGTCCGGAGCAAGAGTACGAAAAAACGACGAAAGCGTGCAAAGGTGCGAGTTGCCGCCGGATTCGGAAGCAAGGTGAAAGTCGGGTTGCCTCCTAGCAAGCCAAAGGCTCTTCCACCGGCGCCTACCTGGCTACCCGGACGCATGGCTGGAATCGGCTTTGCCAGCACGGGAGCGTCGGTTGGACGGGGGTGGAAGCCAGTGGCCGTCGCCTCGAGCTACCGTGTTGAGATTGCGCGCAGCAAAGAGATGAACGACATTGTCGCCACAGTGGTTGCGCCCAGTAACGTAACCAAGTTTGTCGCGCATGGCCTTCCCAAGGGAAGGTACTTTGTCCGGGTCTCATCGATCGACGACGATGGGTTTGAGAGCGTCCCCTCTGTTACGGAAATTGCCCAAGTTTACGAACTTAGTGACGCCTCAAGCGGGACTCCAGCGGAGTCACCCCCAGGATCTTCTGTCGCAGTGAGCGAAAAAACTGAAGTAATAACTGTTCCCAATGGAACGAATCTAGAAGTTCCGGACGGCATTACCTGCAGCCTTGGTGCTGCCCTCAAGAAGTCTAAGCTCATGTTATTGGCAACAGGGCCACAGCAGATAGTCTGTTCTGACTCTCAAGGTGAGTTAGGTCCTCTCATGGTAGAAGTGGCAGCGCCAACAGCCCAGCCATCACTACGCCTGGTTTCAAAGGCCGGCAGCGCTACTGTGCTAGCACGAGAGGTTTCGACTACGATTGAATTGGAGTTGCGGGATCATGTGACGATGAGTGGGCAGCAATACGAAGTGGTTTCCAGCTCGCCCGACGTGGTGGTGGAGATTGTAGTCCAGGCCAAACAGAATCTACAGGTACGCATTACTCCTGGGGAGTCGGCCGGACAGTCAGTGGACCTCGTAGTCCGAGTGGCCGGACAAGGCGACTCCGTGCCTCTTGCGACGACCACGCTCGCCATTTCGCCAAAGCCAGAAGTAGCTCCAGAGGAACCCGCTCCGACTTCAAAGCTAGGAGGAAGTCTAAGCCTCTTTGGTGTTGGTGCTAAGAGAGGCAGTAACGAGGAATTGGGTGGTGGCTTTCGACTCGCGGCACACTTTTCGCAAATTTTTGCCGAGGGAGAAATGTTGATGGTTCGCGGGAACTGCGAAAGACCTTTTATTGGTTGTGAACTTTCCTTTCGGGGCCACCTTGGATTCAATCTAGTAAGCACTCGACGTGTCGACTTGTTTGGTCTCGCCGGGCTAGGCACACGCACCAAACTTGGCGAGGACGACATCGATCTAACGGGGCACTATGGCGCTGGCGCGCGATACAACTTTCATAAACGACTATGGCTACGTGCCGATGCTCGACACGTCGTAGCTCCCGGGGACGACACCTTCGAGTTCCACCTTGGCATCCAGCAAAGCTTCGGCGCACCAAGAGCCAAGTAGGCTATTGGGTGAGCCTGTGATTCGTGCAACTACTGCGGAAAACGATTGCCGTCTCTGGCAGGGGCTTATGGGACTTTACGAATATTCGGTAGAGCGAATGCTCTACTATCGCAACTTCGTTGTGCAGGTAGCCAATGCAACGCTGCTTTTTGGGGCGATACTAGTTTTTTTGTAGTGTGGATGAGTGTAAGAGT
>JAESTW010000456.1 GCA_016763395.1 Kofleriaceae bacterium | reverse complement strand
GTTGCCGACCGCTAGAGACATACCAGTAGAGGTATCACCAGCCACAACAATTGTTGCCACACCACTTTGCTCTGCCAGATCGATTTGCAAATCGTAGGACAGGATATCTCGTTGCCAATTGGCCGAATAGCCAGGTCGCAGGCTTGGATCGGCGGCGTCAATTCCGGCATCGGCGGGCTCGCCGGCTCCACCGCCGTCGCCACAAGCGGACAGAGCGAGGAGCGACAGAGCAGGGACAATCCAAAGGGCGTAGCGCATGGGCCGACCATATTCGACTTTGGCGACGGTGCCTAGACTGAAAAAACCCAACCGCAGCTAGAAGGCCAAATCCACGCTACACTCGCGCCAATGCCACATCTCAGTCTGCCTTCTGCGTACGGTCTCTACAACCCGCAGACCGAACACGATGCCTGCGGGATGGGCTTTGTGGCCAACATGGAGGGCGAGAAGTCTCGAAAAATCATCACGAGTGCGCTGGAAGTTCTGCGCAGACTTTCCCATCGAGCGGGGGCTGGTGCCGATCCTGAAACTGGCGACGGCGCCGGTATTCTCCTGCAAATCCCCCATCGTTTTTTCAAAAGCGAGGGCTTGCGTCTCGGACTGGATATGCCACGCAGGCGCCGGTATGGCCTGGGGATGGTTTTTCTGCCTCAAGATCCTGTGCAGCGCAAAGCGTGTGAGAAAATCTGCGAAGAAATCGTAGCCGATGAGGGACAAAAGCTCTTGGGTTGGCGTGACGTGCCTGTTGACTCAAGTAAGTGTGGAAGCGCCGCCCGGACAACAGAGCCCTTCTGCCGACAAATATATGTTGCTCGGCGAAGGTTGGTTCCCAGCGCGTTTGAACGGAAACTCTATGTCATTCGCAAACGCATTGAGAATTGCATCCGGGAATGCAACGCGGACAGCCAGGGCATCTTTCATATTGCGAGTTTTTCTGCTGAGACAATTGTCTACAAAGGATTGCTCTTGCCCTCCCAGCTCGACACCTACTATCTTGATTTGCAGGAGAGTGAGCTAGTCTCGGCGATCGCGATTGTACACTCTCGCTTTTCTACCAACACCTTTCCGACCTGGGATCTAGCGCAGCCTTTTCATCACATTGCCCACAACGGAGAGATCAACACGCTGCGCGGAAATCGCAACTGGATGAGCGCCCGTCGTAGTCAGCTTGAGTCGGCGAAGTTCTTTGGCCCACTCGATCGTCTCTTCCCAATTATTGTTCCCGGACGAAGTGACTCAGCGCAGTTCGACAACATGGTGGAGCTACTGCACTTGGGAGGCCGGAGTCTGCCCCACGCCATGATGATGATGATTCCAGAAGCTTGGGAGAACGATACGCACATGGATCCTGCTCGGCGGGCATTTTACGAGTACTCCAGCCGTCTCATGGAGCCTTGGGATGGACCTGCTGCAGTGGCTTTTACCGATGGCAAACTCGTCGGCGCGACCCTCGATCGCAACGGCTTGCGTCCGGCGCGCTACATCATCACCAAGGATAATCTCGTCATTTTGTCCTCAGAAGTTGGCGTGATGGATATTCCCGATGACCAGGTGTTGCGAAAAGGCCGGCTCCGTCCGGGACATATGTTTGTTGTCGATACCGTGTCCGGTACGATCTTGGTAGATGACGACATTAAATCTGAAATCTGTCGCAGGTATCCCTACTCGCGTTGGCTCAAGACCAATGCGCTGAAACTCCGGGACATTGCGGCGGCTCCAGTGCCGGAGCCTATCTCGGGTGAAGAGCTTCTGCAAAAACAACGCGCGTCCGGATACAGCCTCGAAGACCTGCGACTCATCATGGGGCCAATGGCAAGTGACGGAAAAGAGCCGATAGGTTCCATGGGAACCGACACGCCATTGGCGGTACTGAGCACACATGCGCCCAATCTCTTTGGCTACTTTCACCAACTATTTGCGCAAGTCACCAACCCGCCCATCGATCCAATTCGAGAGAAATTGGTAATGACACTAGAGACCGGACTGGGCCCGGACGGAAACACCTTCGAGGAGACACCGGAGCAATGCCACAGCTTGCGGGTGCCTGGGCCCATTCTCAGCAACCAGGATATTGCGACGATTGAGAGCATTGACGAAGGAGTGTTTGAACCGATTAGCTTGTCCACTTGCTACAGCGCCGCTGCGGGAGCCTCTGAACTCAGCCCGGCCTTGGACGCTCTGTGCGTTGCTTCGGCAGAAGCAGTCGATGAGGGCTACAACATTCTAATTCTAAGCGACCGGGCGATCGATACAGAGCATGTCGCGATTCCCTCGCTCTTAGCGCTGAGCGCTGTGCACCAACACTTGGTCGGTCTTGGTACTCGCATGCAATGTGGACTCGCCGTCGAAAGTGCAGAAGTCCGGGAAACCCACGATATCGCTCTTCTCATTGGTTATGGCGCCGCTGCTGTGAATCCTTATCTGGCGTACGACACTCTTGCAGCGATGAGTGAAGAGGGTGATATCGATTGCGATGTCGAGACTGCGCATACGAATTATACTGAGGCAGTGAAGGCTGGACTTCGCAAGGTGATGTCGAAGATGGGAATCTCGGCACTCAACTCCTATCGTGGCGCTCAGATGTTTGAGGCAGTAGGTCTGGACAAAGAGTTAGTCGAAAAGCATTTTACCGGGACTGCTTCTAGGCTGGGCGGTATTGGCATCGAGGAGATCGGGAGAGAAGTGCTGGAGCGCCACAGTCGTGGGTATGGAGAAATCCCAGCGTCCATCGCCGACTCTCTACCCGTTGGTGGGCAGTACCAGTGGCGCAGGCGCGGAGAAATTCACAAATGGAACCCGAGTACAATAGCCAGCCTACAACAAGCCGCTCGGACAGGAAACTCTGCGCTCTTTCAGGAGTACTCAGAGCTTGTAGACAACGAGGACGAGGCCTTGTGCACTCTCAGAGGACAGCTCACTCTCGTACCAAGCAAGGCTCCATTGGACCTGAGTGAAGTGGAAGCTGTTGGTAGTATACTTAAGCGCTTTGTCAGCGGCGCAATGAGTTTTGGCTCTATCAGCGCAGAGGCCCACGAGACTATGGCGATCGCGATGAATCGCATCGGCGGCAAGTCCAATAGCGGGGAAGGCGGAGAAGAAGAGCGTCGTTTCACCCCGGACGCCAACGGCGATATGCGTCGTTCGGCTATCAAACAGGTGGCTTCTGGCCGCTTTGGAGTGACTTCGCACTACTTGGTGAATGCCGATGAAATTCAGATCAAGATGGCCCAGGGAGCCAAACCTGGGGAAGGCGGACAGCTTCCCGGACACAAGGTTGACGAGCGAATCGGCAAAGTGCGCTGCTCTACGCCTGGTGTGACTCTGATCTCTCCTCCGCCGCACCATGACATTTACTCGATTGAAGATCTGGCGCAGCTCATTCACGATTTGCAGGCGGTCAATCCCGATGCCCGAGTGAGTGTAAAACTTGTTAGCGAAGTTGGGGTCGGTACCGTTGCGTCCGGTGTTGCCAAAGCTCTTGCGGGTGCCGTTATCGTCTCTGGATTCTCTGGCGGAACCGGGGCATCTCCTCTTTCGAGCATCAAACACACTGGCCTGCCGTGGGAACTCGGACTCGCTGAAGTGCAACAGGTCTTGGTGCAGAACAATTTGCGAGGGAATCTGCGGGTGCAGGTGGATGGCGGACTGCGCACGGCACGAGACATTGTTATCGCAACCCTCTTGGGAGCCGAAGAGTGGGGCATGGCGACCGCTCCTCTCATTGTTAGTGGCTGCATTATGTTGCGAAAATGCCACCTCAATACCTGCTCGGTCGGTATTGCGACCCAGGATCCGGAGTTGCGCAAACTGTACGCGGGAAACGCAGATGACATTGTGCGCTTCTTTACGCTGATTGCAGAGGGAGTACGGGCTCTCATGGCCGAGCTTGGCTTTCGTACGATCGATGAGATGGTCGGACAAGTCTCCTCCTTGCGAGCCAAGGAGGGGGGCGGGCACTGGAAGAGTGAGACGCTCGACCTGAGTGCTATTCTTACGCCTCCGCAAGCGCCAGACGAGTGGAAACGCTTCTGTGAGAAAGGATATCGCAACCCATTGCCGGATCATGTCGATAGGGAGTTTCTCAGGCAAAGCGCGGCTGCGATGTCCGGCGGAAAGGCCATCGTTATCGAGCGCGAGGTGCGCAATAGTGACCGAAGTGTCGGCGCCATGCTCAGTGGGGAAATAAGCATGAAACATGGCTCCGCTGGTCTTTCGGATGATTCGATACACATCAAACTGCACG
>JAESTW010000455.1 GCA_016763395.1 Kofleriaceae bacterium | reverse complement strand
GCGGCGACGATTGCGGCGATCCAAACGGCAAAAACGGTAATCGCCGAGGTGAATCCAAACGTTCCCAGAACCTTTGGCGCAACTCAGATTCATCAATCGAAGATCGACTACATTGTGAAGTCGGACAGACCACTCTCAACCGTGGAACCTGGCACACCTTCGAAGGTTGACATCCGCATCGCAAAGCACGTCATGGGCCTCATCCCAAAGAATCCAACTCTGCAGTTTGGTAAGGGCCAAGTGCCAGATGCTGTGGCAAGCCTGCTCGGTCAAAGTGGCCGCAAGGACCTAAAAATTCACAGCGAGATGATTTCCGATGGAACCATGAAGCTTGTAAAGTCCGGAGCCGTACGTGGCAAAGTCGTATACTCCTTCGCATTGGGCTCGCAAAAAATGCTCGACTGGATGGACAACAACAAGAAGCTAGAAGCGCAGCCTTCGGACGTCGTCAACAGCATCATCAATATCGCCCAAATTCCCAGGATGTTCTCTATCAACACTGCACTTCGGGTCGACCTTGCCGGTCAAGCCAATGCGCAGTACATTGGCGGTCGTCACTACAGCGGCACTGGCGGACAGCAGGACTTCTTTCGCGGCGCCATGCTCTCAGAGGGGGGCCACGCGGTGCTTGCTCTGCCCTCAACATCCAAGCTTAAGAACGCCAATGGCTCGACAACACTTGCATCTAGAATCACTTTTAAGCTTGGGCAAGGAGACTTAGTCACAACTGGAATGCACGATGTGCAGTATGTTGTCACCGAGTACGGAGTCGCTCACCTCGACGGCAAGAACATGAGCCAGCGAGCAGAAGCACTGATCAAAATAGCCCATCCTAAATTTCGCAAAGGACTGCGCAAACAGCTTCGCGATGAGGCCAAGGCGCGCAAGGCCGCCGTGGAGTTACGCCTCAATTAAGTTTCTCATGAGTAAACCAATCCAAATAATATTCGCAGCGCTGCTAACAGTCAGCTTTGGTAGAGTCGGTGATTCGGACGCAGCTCCACGTGTCCGCGCTACAAAGGCCAATTCGGCAAAGAAAGTTAAAAGCACCGAGGTCCGCCGCAAAGCGTTGAGCCCCAAAGCTGCAATGGGCACAACTCGCCTCAAAGCGGCCCAAGGCATCAGCAATAAGACCAAGGAATCTACAGACTCCGCTAAAGTCCCACAGTTCGCCATCAAACTTCGCGAATCGATGAAAGTGGCCATTGAAGCCAACTTCAAGAAATTCCCAGGCCAGGCCGAGGCACTGCCAAAGGAGCGAACCCTCTATCACTCCATTAAAGAAAAAACGCATCGCGATTTGTGGCAGGGCAAATATCAGGCCCAAGGTACCTCGATGATCGGTGAGTGGATGAGCGGTGGAAAGTACGGAGGGATCTGGACCACCACCAAGAAAGAGGGGCTCTTTGGAGGCGAAGGTTGGTACTCCGACAAGGGCAACGGTGTCGTGCGAATTACACTTAAGAAGAACGCGCTCTTTCTCGATCTTCATGATCCAGCGCAGAAGAAGATCTACACGGAGTGGCAGAAGCTCAGCGGTCAAGACAAGCAGCACAGCCCCACCGATCTCTTTCTGAGACTAAAGGCCCCGGACGGAACTCCCATGTCAAAACGAGTCGGCGCTATTGGCGCTCCAAAGCACGGAGATTTTCTCATGCATATGGGCATTGCTGGCGTGATTCACTACGACACCTATGGCCGAGGAAACCCGGTCTTGCTCAACCCACACGCCATCGAGAAGGTGGAGTTTTAGCACAGTTTGATTCACACGCTTGAAGCGTGAGCGATGACCTACGGTAACCACCATGCCCAGCGATGACTCTGGAATTGCGCTCTGGCGTGAAGCGAGTAAACAGCTAATTCGTACCCTTCGGGGCAAACGCTCGCAACTGGCCTTGTCCAGAAGACTCAAGTACAAGGCAAATCCCATCCGTTCCTGGGAAGCCGGACGACGGTATCCCACCGCTGTAGAAACGTTTAGGCTGGCGCAAAAAGTAGGCGTGGATATAGAGGCAGCCATTCAACGATTCCACCCTGCCTGTGGTGGTATCTTTTTGTGCGATCCCGAGCGAAGTGACGAAACACTCTCCGCTTGGCTCACAGAACTCAAAGGCAGCCTGACTGTTGCAGAACTTGCTCGTCGATCCGGACGTTCTCGGTATGCGATTTCTCGCTGTTTAACTGGAGAAAGCAGGCCACGGTTACCCGAGTTTCTGGAACTTGTGGAAGCCATCACCGGACGTACAAATGACCTTTTGTCCGAAATCGTTGGCCCCGATGCGCTGCCCGCACTTGCGTCCATGCAAAGTCAACAAAGAGCGGCTCGTGACTTGGCGTTTGAAGAACCTTGGACGGAAGCAATCATGCGTATGCTGGAAACCGAGGAATACCGCGCCTTGGAAGCACACCGAACAGGCTGGCTCACCCGTAAACTGCAGTTGCCCGCCGATGCAGAAGAGCGGTGCATTGGCAGAATGATGGACGCCGGCATCATTGAAATGAAAGACAATCGCTTGGTCGCCGGGGCAACTCTCACGATTGATACCGGCGCAAATCCGGACAAAGTACTCTCGTTAAAAACCCATTGGGCAAAGGTCGGGGTTGAGCGATTGCAGGATACGCCCCATGACAACGATCTATTCGCATACAACGCCATCTCGCTCTCCAAGCAGGACCTAGAGAGAGTTCGCACACTTCTGCAGCATACCTACCGGGAGATTCGCTCTATCGTGGCTGCAACCAAAAGTGAGGAAGTAGCAGCACTTGTGCAGATTCAGCTGATCAATTGGGAAGAGTAGGCGTTGCAGATTCGAACATCAAAACCCAATTTTGACACGCAAGATATGCATATCTGATGCGCTTTTCGCTTGCGAAGGGGCCAGAGTGTAGTAAATCAGGTACATGAAAGTTCAGAGCCTTTTACCCAGTTTTCTCCTTTGTCTTTGCTTCGGTGCTTGTAGCCCTGAGCATGGACAATCTGGCTCTGAGATTTCTTGTCAAATCGGACAAATTGGCGACAACCTCTGTCAGGACTCATTGGGTGACAACTATTTCTGTGGAGAGCAAGGGGTATGCACCCCACGACCGGACGTCGATGCAGGCGAGCCAGCGCCCGATACTTCTGTCGCTCCAGACGGAGCGATGCGTGCTTTTGTGACCTATCCCATCTACAAAGGAGATTTCGCAGTAGGTCTTGGAGAGCCTACAATAGAAGCAGACCGCATTTGCCAAGTCCAAGCAGATGCTCAAGCAATTGGTGGCCAGTGGATGGCGTGGCTCTCCTCCGATAGTTCGGTGGCCCCTACCCGCTTGATAGGCGAAGGCCCTTGGATATCGATGGCAGACGAAGGGCCATCCACGTTGTTTCTCAATCGTGCACAGTTAGAAGCCGGCCCGCAAAGTACCGAGTGGCTACACCCGGACGGTTCAACTACAGCCGGTAGCCTTTGCTCTTGGTCCGGCACAACAGCGCGAGGAGACGTCGCCAATACCTGCCAAAACTGGACTTCGAACACTGGCCCTGGAACGGCTGGTTCCACCATCGCAGTACTGGATCGCTGGACTGACAACGGGAGTGAGGATTGCTTTTCCTCCTGTGCCTTCTATTGTTTTGAAACTCGCTAAAACATACTAACTATTCTTAGTTAGCATGCACAATCATATCCGGACGGCACTGACATCGTCGGTTGCTTCGTCACGTCTACTCTTCACCAAGGAACTACTATGCATTTCCCCCAACGATTGTCCGAACTCGTGACAATTTCACAACGAACAAGTATCGCACTCGGCGCCTTGCTCATTTGCACGAGCACCGCTTGTACACAATGGGGACAAGTAAAAAGCAACGGTCAGACAAGCGAGGTAAGTCGACGCATGGTCGGGGCTCCGCAGGTGGCTCACTCCTCTTCGTCAAACCATTCGGCAAGTTTGGCCGGAGTCTTTTCCAGAGGCAGTCGCACGTCGGTAGGCGGAGCCGGTCTTTCCGCTTCGTCCGGGAAAATGGATCGTACCCATTGTATACAGCAAGCAGAGATTAGCTATCAGCGTCCGTTCACACTGGAATCGGTTCCTACCAGGCGAGGCCTAGATCTAGCGGGCGGACTCACCCTGATCGGTGTGGGCCTTATTTCCCTACTTATCGTGCAAGACAACTCGACGACCATTTTCTCTCCGGGTGACCCATTGTACAAAGAGCCTGCCGATCCGACGGCTGGCTATCTACTCAGTGGAGCCCTTATTGGCGGCGGCGTAGGTTGGCTCTGGCACTCCTATCGCGCGCTGCCTAAAAGCCCCAAACCGCCAACAACGTCCGGTATGGACAATTGGAAAGAAATGAAGTTTGTCGAGGCAAGCGGTTGCGGATTGGTTCCCGGTGACTCGCCACAACCCTCCAATGATGCGCCCAGTGCCGAGCTAACTGGCGACATCGAGGCAAAGCTAAAACAACTCAAGAAATTGCGCGCTGCCGATCTGATTTCGGAGGAAGAATACCAAGAGAAGCGACGCATCCTGGTGAACCAACTGTGACACCGATGAGGTGGAGCGCTCAACCTCACTTGCTCGAAGTGCCGGACACCGATTCACTTTCCTACATATCCCTCTATTGAACAAGTAGCCAATCCCCAAGGCTACAGAAAGAAACCAGAACATATGAAACTTCAGTTACGACTATTTCTCCTCCTATTCCCACTCTTGACAATCGCCTGTTCAGGCGATGACGATGATTCGTCCAATCTAGTCTGCCAAAGCGCATCAACACAGGCTTGCACCTGTACCGACGGCAGCTCCGGAGCTCAGAGTTGCAGCGCCAATACCTGGGGCGCCTGCGTGTGTGACGGAAGTCCGGTTTGCCAAAGCGGTGCCACGCAAGCGTGCGTGTGTCCGAATAGCGGTTCCGGCGTACAGAGCTGCTCGAACTCCAATTGGGGAAGTTGTGCCTGTGAGAGTTCTCCCGATCCCGATCCTGGATATGGTGAGATTTGTCGCGCACCAAACTTTGAGTGCGACACAGCATCCAACCTCTTTTGCATTACGGACAATGCGGGAGATTCACAGGGTATCTGCCGTGTCCCATGCCAAGACGACTTCAGCTGCTTGAACAACGACCTCTCTTGGAATGCAGGTGATACCGATTGCTGTAACGTTCTGGACGGAAGCAGCGCATGCGTGGCACCCTTTACCTGCCCATCGTTTCAGTAGGAACAATACCTAGCATGCACAATCTAGCTAGACTATTTCTGGTCACGATCTTCTCTTTGGGCATAGGCTGCGCTGGGGACTCTTCCGAGGACATGTCATCTGCTGATGCCAACGTAGAGCCGCAGCCGGACGCGTTCATACTTCCATTGCCGGACGCAATGGCAACCCGAAGTCGGGTGTTCGTGACCTCCTCACAATTTTCAGGCAACCTAGGCGGTCTCAGTGGAGCAGACTCAATCTGTCAAGGTGCCGCCGAATCGGCCAATCTAGGAGGAAACTGGCGAGCCTGGCTATCCACACCCACCGTCAGCGCAATCGATCGCATCGCCGATGTAGCCCCATGGTACTTGCCCGACCGAACTACCGTGGTGTTCGCCAGTCATGCGCAGCTCCGAGAGACTCCCACGGTACTCATTGAATGGGACGAGAATGGCCCGATTCGCTGGATGAACATCTCGGTTGGTGATCGGGTTGTCAAAACGGGAACCCAATCCGGACAACGAGACGAAACTTGTATGGGCTTCACCTCCGCGTCCGAGGATGATCATGGCACCTACGGCTTCTTTGATGAGCTTTCCTATTGGAGCTCCTTTGCTGCAGGCCGATGTAGTTCAAGCAACGGTCGACTCTACTGCTTTGAACAGTAGAGTTCATTCGCGTTTGTCCATGGAAAGAGGTACCGTGGTTGAGTCACAGCCTGATACACGATTGGACAACCATGACAACACTATCGATAATTCCACTTGGCGTCGGTGATGCCTTCTCGGCGCTGTACTACTCATCCTGTCTCGCCATTGGCGGAAATGACAAATGGCTGCTGATAGACTGTCCGCATCCAATTCGCAAGATGCTGAAAGAGGCGTCCGATACTTCGGGCGTCCGGCTTGATGTTGGTGATTTTAGTGCTATCGCGCTTACTCATTTGCATGCCGACCACGCGTCCGGCTTGGAGGGATTCTTCTACTTCTCGCGCTTCGTCCTACAGCGACAGCCAACACTGCTAGCCCATGAGGACGTCTTGTCGCGCGTCTGGCCAGACCATTTGGCGGCGGGTATGGACTGCCTAATGGATCTGGAGCATAAGCCCAAAAGCATGGCGGCAAACGAGTACTTCAATGGCGTTGCTCTGCACGAATCTCGCAGCCATAAAATCGATGGCTTCTAGATCGAGTGCCGCAAGACGATTCACCATGTTCCAACAACAGCGTTCAGAATCACGGTTGGTGACAAATCAGTTGCATACAGTGCGGACACGGCTTTTGATACAACGCTCATCGATTGGCTCGCAGAATCAGACCTCGTGATTCATGAAACCAACTTCGGCGTTCACACTCCATACGAGAAACTCGCAGCGCTGCCT
>JAESTW010000454.1 GCA_016763395.1 Kofleriaceae bacterium | reverse complement strand
TGGCTGGCAGTTTCGGCGACTCCCTCTTTCATGTCTCTGCCCGGACAGTCCTCGGCCTGCCACTCTTTTTTAACGTCGGCATGATCGAGGGCATCGCGGTAGCCTCCGATTGGCCCGATCATTTCAACAAAGCGCTCACCCCCCACCAGAGCGTCAAAGCCATGCAGCTGATGGGCATGAAAGTCCCGGTCGACAAGCTCTTCTCGACTGGTTTCATGTCCTTTTCCGCTGCTCGTGGCTACACTATTGCGGGGTCCTACCTGCGCTTCTTGCTCGATCGCTACGGCATTGCCAGACTACAAAAGCTCTACCAAAGCGGTGGTGACTTTCGGGCGATCTATGGCCGAACTCTGGCTGAGTTGAGCGCGCAATGGCAGGAGGTTATCGAAAACACGGAGCTGCCTGAGGGTGCCGAAGAGGTCGTTCGCGAACGCTTTCGCCGGCCCGCACTCTTTAGCAGACCCTGCCCCCACGCGGTCGCACGCTCACAGGTAGAGATAGCAGAAAAACTCGCAGAAGGAAGTCCCGAGCAAGCGGTTTCACTTGCCCGCGAAGTATGCGCGGACGTGCCCGGCGAGCCCAGACATTTGCTTAGCCTAGCCACTTTACTGGTGCACAGCGGGCAGCATGGAGAAGCAGCGGAGATTTATCAGAGCATCGGAATGAACGAGGAAAACATAAGCTCGAGTCTGCGCGCACGAGCCCTCTTTGAGTTAGTCAGATTGCACATCGCCGAAGGCAAGAGAAGTGAGGCCGAGGCCCTGCTGCGGCTCATTGTCGACATGCCTCTCTCGGACAACCTCTTGCGACAAGGCCAAGTCATGCTGCGCGTGCTCACCCATCCCGGACCGGCGGCGCGCCCCCTGCAAGAGATATTCTGGAATCGCGATCCGGCCAAGAGTGTGGACCGGCTGGTAGTTGTTGGACTCGCCTCGGAGGCCGCAGCAGCCGAACCGAAGCTCGGCCTGGCGCACTACCTACTCGGCCGACAGTTGCGCGGACGTGGAAACCCTGATGCAACCAGGCGAGCCTTTCTTCGAGCACTCTCAGGAGAGTTGAGCCCGCTAGTAGAGCGAGAGGCTGCCCGGCTGCTCGCAGAGTCGTCCTACTTGGCTGGCAGATTTCAGGATGTGGAAAGAGCCTGCGCGATTCTCACCCGCTCTACCCAACCCGAAGTCGCGCGACTTCTGGGCTACGATTGGCTCGAGCGAATTCACTGGAAGACGCACGGACAAGTACCGGACAAGCCCTTGGGTTGGCGGCTCGGGCAAACGCAATAGATCGCGGGCGCGACTTCAGGAGTTGGCGGAGAATAGCTAGCCCTTGGCATCACTCCTGGTTCACTGCTCATAGGTGAAGCGAAATTGGTTGGCCTCATCGCGGAAGGCAGAGTCGCGGAAGGGAGAATACGAGCGCACCCAAGCCTTTTTGTTCTCATCATCAAACTGCAAGAGTCGCAGATAGCCATCACCGGCGAAGTCGTAGCTCTGGTAATTCGCCACCATCTCGTGCACTTGTCCGGCACCTCGCGACACTTGGTAGCCCAATCCATCATCGAGAACATGCCCGCTCACCACGGCTACAATATTGCTATGCCGTGATACGAATTTATCCCACATCTCCTGGCCGTCGTTCAATCCCTCGGGCGATTCTGCGATTCCGTAGGTGTGCGGGCTGTGTGCTTGGTCGGCTCCTTTGGTGGCCCAGTCGTAACGGGTTCCGTCCGGGTATAGATACGCGTGAGTCGCGATGATCACCTTGTGGTCAGCATGCTCTAAGACAATATCGTTAGCCCAATCCAAGAGTGCGTCCCTGGGCCCGAATTCGAGAGCCAATACCAGCCACTTGGAGCCACCCGCCTCAAAAGTGTGATAGCTGTTGTCGACTCGCTCTCCCTCTGGGTACACACCGCCGAAGGTTGGCATCGCCTCAAAGCTCTGCAAGGGGAAGTACTGGTCGAGCAGTGTGCTGCGATCCCGTGCATTGCGAGAGTCGCGAATTGCTCCGTAATCGTGATTGCCCGGCGCGATGATGAAAGGAAGCTGGGCTTGTGTCAGAATCCCCATCTTGTCTTGCGCGACTTGCCACTGATCAGCACGCCACGATCCCTCGACCAAATCGCCCACATGAATCACGATTTTCACGTTGAGGAGGTCGGCGTTGTCAGCGAGCCAGTCCGTTTGAGCCTGCCAAATCTCAGGATAAAACTGACTATATCCTTGAGTATCCGGGAGGATAGCGATGGTGAAACCATCATTGCCTTCAGGAATGTACTCCTGTGCCGAGTCAGTTCCACAAGCGAGAAGGCCAATACAAATAGGGAATACGCAACAAAGGGACTTGAGCATTGTCGCCAGTGTACACATTTGAAACGCAGCGCATCTCTTTTAATAGACCGAACGGCCCCGCTCCACGTTCTTCAAACTAGGGCTGCAGTGGAATAACTCCGAGGCTCAGTCTGTTGCGATTCTACGACCCACCAACCAAGGACAGCCATGCCAGACCCAACTAGCGACCTTCACCCATTCCGAAACGGCGATTCCGGCACTGAAGCCAAGCGATTGCATCTACTTCAAAATCGCCGAGATGACTGGGCGACAATGCCGCACGGAATTCGGCAGGTCTACGTCGCTCGAGTGGCACGAATTTTTGCGTGCAGCAGCCTGGCCTTTGGCGGCCTGCTGGTTCTCGCAGCGATCAAATACGCAGGCTTCGCCGATGCTGTTTCTGAACTCGTGCCCGGCGCCACCCCAGCCCCCTTGCCCACACTTCTCCTGGCGACATGGATCGTCGCTGGCTTTGCACTTCTCATGGGCCGCTCTCTCGCCGAATTCCGTTTTGGCCTTGCGATGTCCAAAGCAGTTTTGCCTACACAGGAACTCTACGGTGACGTCGACCGCTTGCAACACGAAAGCCCGGACAACGTCGCCCGATCGATGGCCAGGCGACTTGAGGCGGTATCCCGTCTATCCCCTGTACTGGCCTTTGCTTGCATCATCCCAGCCACGGTACTTTCGCTCCACTCGCTTGCGACGGTTCAAGTGGCGCCGGTTAATGCACTGGAAGCCAACCTTATATCCCAGTCCACCCTGCTCATCGCTATTGCCGGTCTCGGACTCGGCCTGGCTTTCCTGATGGCGATTCGCCCCAGCACCTCAGTACGCACGTTGAGCGGTGTTGCTGCTCTCTTCAGTTGCATCTCATTTGCGTCTTTGGGACAAAGTACCACTACACTGCTTCTGTGTTCGCTCACACTCATTGCCTGGATTGCAGCGCGAAGTGTCCGTAAACACCTTCGAGAAAACGCAAAAATCGAGCAGGAGGGAACGCCCTTGCCGGCGGTTTTCAGTTTCAAACGTGCGTATGCCAACCTTCGATCCACGCTTCACAACATCGCTGGCAAGTGCAAATCCTTTGTCACAACCCGAGCCCTGCCCTTTAAAGTCTTCGCCGCCCTCGCCCTGTTTACGGGGATCGCAGGCGCTAGCTACCTGACCTTTTCCGAACAAGACATAGCGCCCCTGACGATTGCCGACGCATCACCCGGACAGACGACGGGCCCACGTTATGCGCAGGGAAACCTCGATTCACTCTCCCCTAAGACGAACACGGCTGCACAACTTGACAGCTCTGCTACCCGTGCCAGCAGCCGCGATGGCATGTCGGTGAATTTCGTATTCGCGGACATGGGCCAAGTAAACGCGACCGCGCTACTTGAAGGAGCGAAACTACCTACGGGCTGGGAGGCACATGTCACGATATCCCTGGAGAGCTCGGACCACCCACTCTTCCTCGACGGACTGCCAGGAACAGTTCCTCGTCATCTGTCCAGCACTAGCCCAAGTGTTTCCTTTTCCTACACCAACTGCACCGGCGCTGCGATGCCACTGTCGCTCACGGCAACTCCCTACCTCCGGCCAGAAGGCGGCGCCACCAGCGCTACCGTCAACTACACCGCGCAGCTCAGCCTGGTTAGCTGCAACTAGCCTCTTCTCAGGACGCTTGGCCGGGTTGCTATGTCCGGCTCAGTTTCGGTGAGAGTTAGTTGAGGCAGACGATTCCAAAGGGAGTCGTCGGACGCTTGGGGTACCGGTAAAACCCACCAAAGCACATCTCGGAGTTGGACGAGTCGCCAAATCCGACAGTTTGGTCGGTTGTGTTGTTGTAGGTACAGGTAACCTTGATCTGATCGCCCTGCTTCATTGAAATGGGTTCAAGCTGATAGAGTTTTTGATCACGAAAATCGTAAGGCTCATCGCTGAGCATCATATCGCCGTCGGCTCGAAGCGCTTCAATCTTCATGTGGGTGCCGATTTGATGCATATGTGGTGCAACCGACAGTATTGTGATGTCCTGTTCAGCAGTGCATCGTCCGACAATATCAACCGTTTGTCCGGCAGGAATACTGATTTGCACAGAACCCGCAAGCACGGATTCTGCTTCGTGAATCACTTTGTCCGCTGAGGTGAGTTTTACCTCAGTCGCCGAGGTACCCGTAAGTACGCTCTCACTCACGTTAAAAAGGTGTAAGTTCAACAAGAGCTGTTGTCCGGCAGGAATTTTCACTCCCACTCCCTCGGGAAAGTTAAATTCTGCAGGGCCAATGCCCGATCCGAAAATCATGGTGGGATGGTTCTCGCCCGCGCTGCAGGTTGTAATCCCGTCCGGGCCATCGGGATCGCCGACTGTGAGCACGGTGTGGTGAGTACCCGCCGGGCCTATCGCTTTGAAGTCTGAGATGTACGTATCTTCGGACAAGGTCACTCGCGCACATTTATAAAACTCGGTTCCAGCCGGAATTTCCCAGCTGCCGTCAATGAGCAATTGCCAATCGGCTGAGCCGGGCGTCGCATCAGTATCGGTACCTGCATCCGCTCCAATAGTGCCACTGTCGGGCGAGGCTTCTCCCTCATCACCTCCGCAGGCGCCAGCCATTCCGAGGCTGGAGAACAACAGGGCTGACACGCTCAATCTTCCAAGAGAATTCATTCCGAGTATCTTGCATGCAAACGAGCGTTTTGCCCAGTATCAATCCCGAAACGAGCGCAATATCGATCGGAGAGGAGCCCCCGTCGCGCCGTAGCCTGTGCCTGGGGCTTCCCCGGACCAGTTCCAAGTACTTGCAAATATGTCAAAATGACACAAAGGCGCGTTGGCAAACTCCAAAAGGAAGTGGGCGGCATTGCGAGATCCGGCCCCGGCTGCTGCATGTCCAGGCAGGCGAGCTGTGTTGCGCAAATCGGCTTCTTTGTCCTCATTGGCGATGGAGTGCCACAATCTCTTAGGGAAAAAATGAAAGTCCTCTCCCATGGCTTGCCCAGCAAGGCTCACTCTGGCTTGCATGTCGTCGTCGGCAAAATGCACGGGTGTGGCAAAGGGGCCGTAGGAGTTGAGCGCCGAAGTCGTGAGAGTGGCGAAACACAAAAACTCTCGTGGCGCGTATTTCTCACCAGCATAGGCAATCGCGTCTGCCAAAATAAGACGCCCCTCGGCATCTGTGTGGTCAATGCGAACCGTCTTCCCGGAATAACTCTCAACCACCGCGCCCGGACGCATTGCCTTCTCGCCTACCGCATTTTCACAAGTGGGAACAACTAGCAGTAGGGGTTTATCGTAACCACTCTCCACTAGCGCCTGAAACAACGCCACAGCCAACGCGGCGCCGCCCATGTCATTCTTCATCATCGATACGTAACTTGCGTAGGGTTTTACATTGATACCACCGGTATCAAAAGTCACCCCTTTCCCGACAATTGCCAATGGAGCCTCAGGCGAAGACCCCGGTGAAAGTTCAGGCTGGTAGTGCGCGATTACCAAACGTGGCGGTGACTCCTCACTGGCTCCACCGACGGCCAAGAGGAGCCGCAATCCCCTTTCCGCAAGCTCTGCCTCTTCTAACACTTCAACTTCTACAAGCGGCTGCGACTGCGCCCACTTCCTTGTGTCCGAAGCGATTGCGATGCTTGTCCGAGTACTGGGATCCTCGTTGACCCACCGACGGTATAGGTCCTCGGCCTTGGCAGTGAGGGTGACCGCCTTTTCGACCTCTGGATGCTGAGGCAGCGTGATTTTGCCCGAGAAGCGATGGTGTAAATCCAAGCCGATGGTCTCCAGCGTATCGTCGTCTATCCCCTGCCCCTCAACACTCACCGAGTTCAGTTTCACCACCGAGTGGAGCGACTTGATGGCCTGATCGACGACATAGCGCTGCTCGCTTCGAGACAACTCCGGCAACGCTATCTGCAGGTGTACTGCCTGCATTTCGAGGCGGATCGATGCTTCACTTTCCGCCAACGCCGAGATCGCTGTTCCTCCAGGCAGATCGCACCGGCCTCTTCGCAGAGATAAAAAGAGAGGCAGTGGACTGGCTGGATTTAGGTCTGACACCCCCGTACCCTATCAGATGACCGAATCCGTCCAGTGCTTTGACAAAAGCATCTTCGCTGGTAGCGAAAACATTCGGTGACAGTTTTGTCCAGTGCTTTTGTAAGCGCATCTTCGCTGGAAGGAAAACATTCGGTGACAGTTTTGTCCAGTGCTCCCTGTAAGCCCATTTTTGCTGGCAGTTTTGTGTATGCTCCCCGCCAACATGTCAAAGCCACTAAAGCTCGTGCTTTTCGCCCTAGTACTCTCTCTGCCAACAGCAGCATTGGCCCAGTCCGACGACACTGCGGCACCAGCCGAAGAAACAGCGGACGACGATGAGTTTGACTTCTCTGACGACGGTTCCGGTGAGCTACTCGGCAGTGACGAAAACCCTGACGTTCCCGCCTATGGATTTGCAGATCGAAGCGCTCCCAAAGAGGACGCCATAAAGTCTACTGGCCCGAGCGGGTACCCCCTTCGCGCAATCGACAGGCCGATCAACTTGCCAGGTGGCATGAGTGAAGTCACATTGACCAGCGATGTCAATGTCGACCCTTTTGCCGTTGGCGGATTGCTCCGTGGTGCGTACGGAATCACCAAAGAAGCGCAGCTTAGTCTGAACTATGGCCTGGGGGCTTTTTCTGATAGCAATTTTTCCACCGGAAAAGCCGTGGCACTCGAAGGCCAGTACCTGATAAAAAACTTCCTCGCCGTACAAATTGCGGTTCCAGTCTACCTCGACCCCTTGGCTGTTGGACTTGTGCTTGGTGTTCCAATGAGATTTCAATTCTTTGACAAACTCAGACTAGATATTGGCCGAGACTTCCTAGGCATCAAACTTCATGAGTTTTTGCCCTCTATCGAGAACGCTCGCCAAAATGATCGTTTTATCGGCAACCTGGCAAACAACACAATAATTCCTCAGTACACCATCAAGACCAGTGTGATTGGCACGTATCAGCACACAGACGCAACGGCATTAAACGCAGAGCTTGGCGTCCAGTTTGACGATAGCGAGTCGGCAGCCACCACCTTGATGCACGTCGGAGTTCTCCACTCGACATCCAACAAGTTCGACCTGGGTGCTCGTATAGGAGCGGTTGACATGGCCTCCTTCACCGACAGCTTCGCCCTCCGACTTTTTCTCAGAGTTCGAATCTAGCGTTACAACGGCAGCGTCGCGCAGGAGTCTATTGCCAACTCCGATGACAGAACAATTCCGGTTTCTGCGCCACTCGCACATGCCGATATTCGCGAGCTAGCATCGCGCAGGAGCATCTTTCCGCGGTGCAAACGCTGCTTCACTGCATCGACATTTAGTTCCAAGGTCTGGGCTATTTGTCTCGCGCTAGCGCCCCTCTCATAGAGAAGGATAAGAGGATCTCTGTAATTGGATGGCAAGCTGTGAAGCGCCTGCATCATCGTTTGCATCTGCTCCAAATCGATGCTCTGAGTCAAGGGTGAGGGTTTGTCAATGGTCGCTTCACCCTCTCCATCGATCGTCCCATCCTCGCTAAGAACTTCTCTGCGGCGACGACGGAGGGCATCGAAGGCACGATTTCGAGCGATGCTACACAACCAAGCACTGAGCTTGCTGGCGTCATCCAACTTCCCGATGTTTCTCCACGCCGATACAAAGGTCTCCTGGCACACATCTTCGCTGAGCGCAGCGCTCCGGCAGGTTCTCATCGCTGTCGCGTAGACCGTGCTTTGGTAGCGAGTAACGATATCGCTGAAGGCATTGGGCTCACCAGCGAGAATTCGGACAATGAGCTCGGAGTCGGATTGCATAGTTATAACCTTGGCCGTGGGCATACTGCACAGGGCAAGGTGTTCACGCTGCACATATTGACTCACGTTGCCATTCTCATGCCAATGCTCAAGTTACCGGAATTACCAACATATCTTCGACTGAGTTTTTCAATTCGGGGAGTGCGGGTTCCATGGATAGGAAACTTTCCCCACCCTCCTCAGTCAATCGTAATCGGATCATCATCAACCTCCTCACCAATCCATTTGAAATTGTCCAGCAATACCTGAGAAGTCAACACCGGATCGCCCTCGTCAAATAAGTAGAATGTGAGTGAGAACTCTTCGCCTCCGACGATGGGAGCGGTTGTCGTCAACCAACCCGTGCCTCCCCGACCTTCGTAGCCAGTGCCGGACAACTGAGAATCGCCTGTGCAACCCAACCCGTAACTCGAATCACAAACATCAAAGAAGCCAGTATTGATGGAGATTACATTATTGTTTTCATCAAAGCTGATATTTCCGGACACGCCGGAGCTCTGCAGAACTGCCAAAAAGGTGTCATCAAACTCCGTACAGTGGAACTCAGGAAATTCTGCGGACAAGAAGTTGAAATCGAACTGAAAGCCATTCGCCCCCAGTGGCGCCTTGAGCTGCAGTTCTACCTTGACCATGTCCAAAACCTGAGAAGGATCGGCTGTCCCGCAGCCATCGCTGGGGTTGGGCAGTGGTTGTGGATGGGCTGCCAAGCCGCCAACTTCCCCCTGGTCTTTGTCCGAAGAAGCAGAAATCGAACCAGTAGCAAGAGTCACCATTGCCGCGCCCGATTTGGGCGTATAACTCTGGCCGTAGCTTGCCACGGTTCCATATTGCGACGAGTTCGACGCAGATATTGTTATTGACACCAGAGAGTCGTCACATAGCTCCATAGCTCGCGCGATGTCGGCCTCGGCGCTGCCCACGTTGTCGTCACAGATCGTCTGCTCTATCGGCAAGTTCTCCGCCGCTCCACCGCCGTCTCGCAGACCATTGCTACTGCCGCCATCCGGGCCTTGCACAGCTCCACCCTTGTCATCAGCTATCGATGTCGTACATGCAGGTGCTGCAAGGCTTAAAAGTCCGGCCACACATAGGGCCTGCCAAAGGTAGCTTGAAGAAAAACGAGGATTGCTCACAAATACTCCTGGGTGAATTGATTGACACACATTGCTGAGTCGCACGGAGTGAAGGAAAGGTGACAACAGAAATCCTTTTTTTTGAAACGCCCTGGCCGATATCAATCCTGGGACGGTTGGTCG
This sequence comes from Kofleriaceae bacterium, assembly GCA_016763395.1. GTDB lineage: Bacteria > Myxococcota_A > Polyangia > Haliangiales > Haliangiaceae > NORP324. The sequence goes on along the minus strand of JAESTW010000454.1, from coordinate 1,082 downwards.
GGTGCTGGTTCTGTAGTCTCTTTGGCTGGCGCGGCATCTCCGGACGCCGCATCAGTGGCAGCAGTAGCGTCCTCGTTCCCGCCTCCGCCTTCGGGAGTTGCCGTGCCAGCATCGTCGTCTACCTTGCCCTCGCCCGTGTCGGTAGTTTCCGTCTCGGGGACCTTAAATGAAACCAGGCCCACCAGTTGGCCATCTTCTGTTTCCACTCTACATTGCCACTTGCCGGCTCTCGACTCCGGCATCTCCGCGGGCTCGAGGTACGATCGCAAGACCTCGCCAGAACACCCTTGCATCTTGACCGGGCTCTTGCGCGCCAGTTCTTTTCCCTCGTGCAGCCACACATGCACTACATCGTCATTCAGCCCACCGGGCTCATTGATTTTGGTTACACATCGGAGTTCTTGCAAGGTATCCACGGACAACCCTTCAACCGGCCCCGGTACACACTCATAGGTTCCTGGCGTTCCGTGTCCGATGCCGCCCGCTCCCATGCCCATCGGTGCAGGAGGAACAAAAGCGCGCCCAAAATAGCAACCTACTAGGAGCCCGGCTGTCGCGCCGATCACAAGTGCCAACCCCTTGCCTCGAAAGATCGATGCAATCGGATAACTGAGCAACGCGACCGCAACTGGGGTTATCGCGGCAGCCGTCATTAGGGAAGTAAAGTGATGCCAGTGGAACACCAAAGGCAGCAGTAAATTTAGAACGGAGAACATGCACAATCCGTACATGCCAGCAGCAATATTCTTGTGCTCCATGATGAAGTTGTCGAAGACCAAATCCATTGTGGAAAGCACGGCGCACAAGAGAAGCAGAGGCACGATCCACCAGTTCGGTGAACTCAAAGACCACATGGCGCTAGCGGCGTAGAGCGGTACCAAGAAGAAGAACATCTGTTGGTACATTTGCTTGATGACGTAGTTGGTCACAAATCGCACGCCCCGCTTGACAAATTTTTCGTCCGGGCTTCGATTTGCGGGCCCCACAATAAAGCGGAATGCGACAAATACCAAGATCCAGCTCAGCCCCAACGCAATCAGAACCTTGTCCGCGTGCGCCAGCCCTTTGCGGGCAAAAGCCAT
>JAESTW010000453.1 GCA_016763395.1 Kofleriaceae bacterium | reverse complement strand
TTCGCTTGGGTATCGAGCTCTAGCTTGCCGTCTCGCTAAAGCAGCATCATCGACGCGCCGCCAGTGGCTTGAAGCACAAATTGTCCGAGCCCCATCCAGCGAACCCCAAATAGTGGACGAAACATCAGCAAGCCACTCGATCCGGACATCTGGGATGTAGTTTGCGTCACAAAACCCAAACCAAGGTCCGCTGCGACAAAGCTCTTTAGCTCACTGCCTTTTAGATCCCAGGCCATCCGCGCAGCCGCTATCGCTTGTGTTTCAGTATGCGACTCACCACTGGCCCTAGCTAGCTCAACATACCCGGATATTTTCGTTGCCAGATGCTCCACACTGAGCTGCAATACAGGAAGTGTCGGTATGGTGGAGGAGACACCACCTACAACTCCGACGGCCATCCCCACTGAAAACTCGTGATTCTCTGAGGCAACACGAGGTGCTCGGACCGAGTTCACTGCAAGCTCTGCTGTAGTCCCTGTGTCCGAATCCCGACTTCCTTTGTCTCGCTTGGCACTCGCTTTGCTCTCCTGCAACTCATTCCAACCAATACGTCTCTCCTCACCTTTGTTGAGGCGCAATATCATTGATGAGGGCGTCCCCGCCTTCCATACCTGCAGTGCATATTTACCCACGGGAAGTGCAAGACGCCCCGCCGACGATGCGCTCAGCTCTGCTACGACTTGATCTCGCAACAAATCCACAATTAGCGCACGAGAAAAGCCAGGGGGCAGTGTAATCCCCGATGTCTTTCTCCCTAAATCCGTCAGAACAAGTTCTCCTTGCCCGGACAATCGATAATCGTAATGCGGGTGCTGCCGTCCTTGCAGTGTGGAGTCAGATGCCAATACTGTTCTTGCGTACGCGTATTGATATGCTTCAGTCAGAGTCACTAAGCCATCACCCGACTTGTCCGCCGCGCCACGAAGCCCCGTGGTGAGATGATGAGAAAAGAACGATGCCCGTATCTCGGATGATTCAAGAGCCAATTCGTCTGCGGCGCTAGATACCAATATCGCCTCCCCTCGAGTTGCCAACTCGTCTCGTAAATCTATCTCAAATCCAGGTCCTTTGCGGCCACCTTTGCTCCGCAGCGCGCTTCCGCTCTTGCAGCTATCCAAAATTAGAATTCGAACCTCGGCGCCCGTAGAGCGCAGCCAATGCTTCACGTCAGAAAACTGGACCTTGCCGGTGCCAAGTTCAATCGATCTGCCGTCCGAATGCCCAGAGAAATAGAAAAGCAGCACCACACGCGTCCCAATGCGGCTTTGCAGCTTGGCAACCCTTCTGCCGACACCTTGTAAAACGGATCTCAACTCAGATCGCGACTTGCCCTGAAGTAAGAACATGTCCGATGCTTTCACTCCACCAAGCTCGACCAAGACCCTTGCGAGTTTTCCGGCATCCGTCTCCGCATATCGCAGTGGAGTCACAGTTTCCCCACCCGCGTTATTTCCAACGACAACGGCAACTCGACGAGTGTCCGCGCAAGCGTCCTGTATCCAGTGGAGCAGCAACATTCCAACTATGGCCACAAGTAACGCTAGCCTGACTCTCACGGGGCGACCTTTCGCATTTCAAATTCCGCTACCAATACCGCGCTTCGTTCAGAGCTAAACTGACTGACAATAGCATTGGATATATTCTTAGGATTCGTTTTATACAATTCCATAAGCTCAATTACTTCGGACGCAGTCAAGACTGTCTTCGAAAACACGCCAAACAGATACTCCACCCCTAGTGCATCATCGAGAATGATGCTATTGGGCAGCTCTAACGACACTTCAGCGCCAATACGCTCGCTCTTCACACCAGCGTAGGGATAATACAGGCTAACCGTCTGCGCTCCATCCAAGGAAAGTAGGAGCAGATAAGAATACCCTACCGGGCTTACGACGAAGCGGATGCTGTCACCTGGATGCATTTCACTCTCTGGCGTTACTCGAAACACTGATTCGCCACGCTTGCCCACGACGTAGAGGCTGGCGCCGGCTCCTTTAGTCGCAATGATTCTCTCCCCCTGCTCAGGAGATTTCTCTGAGCGGGATCCCAAGACAAGCAGCAGGACTGCGGCTGCGAGCACAGGTAGCGCCACCCAAGTCCATCGCCATAACCGATTTCGACCGAGCGTTTTCTCCACGGCACCAATTGTTCGTGGCACAACATGTTGCCGAAAGTGGCTGTTTTCACTGCGGCGTTCGGACAACACTGCCGCGCAGCGCTCACACTCTTGTAGATGAGAAGCATGATCCCCTAGCCCATCCTGAAGCACCAAACTTGCCAGTTGATACTCGGACAAATGGCTCTCGCTACATGGTTCTATCACTGGCCACTCCTCTCAATAAACTTCCGTGCATCCGCAGAGAAACGCTGAATCTGGCTACCAACCGTGCGTCTCGAAATACCGAGTACCTCGGCAACTTCCTCTTGGCTGAGGCCATCGACAAAATGTAACCACGCAATATCCCGCCGCTTCTTTCCCGCCCGGACAATCACTCGTCGGGCCAAATCTCTGTCTGATAGCGCCTTCTCAAGACTGCGCTCTCCTGATTGAGGAGGCATGCAATGGTTGTCCGCCTGATCGCTGCTAACTTCCTTGCGCCGGCTCTGGTTGCGCAATTGGTTGAGACAGTAGTTCGTCGCAATTCGAAAAATCCAAGCCAATGCCTGGTTGTCGCTGGGTGCTTTTTGTATGTGGCGAAATACACGAATAAAGGTCTCCTGCGCCGCGTCCTCTGCCGCCGCCCCATCACCCAGAATTCGCAAACAACGGGAGTAGATCACGCCTCCATATCGTTTGTAGAGGTCGGAAACCAGCTCGGTATTGCCGGCACTATGGAGTGAGTTCGAGATAGCGTGTCCTTTCCAAACCCCCAAGACTCACTTTCTGGGAAGTTTATTCTTCGAAGAATCTGCTTCAGCGAAATCACATCGTGATGAAGGTTGTTCTTGCAAAAAAGGTAAACATAGTTTACAAAATAAACACACTTTACAAAACTGATGCCTCACACAAGCCACATAGAACGTAAACGCCTGAAAACAAAGGATAGGATCCTCCGGGTAGCATTGGAAATTGTTTCTGAAAGGGGGCTCGATGGTCTCACTCTCCAGCGCTTGGCCAAAGAACTCGACCTAACAGCGGGGGCACTCTATCGATATTTTCGTGGCAAGGACCAGATCATTTCAGCGATGGAAGAGGAAGTCTTGCGACAAATGGCGGCTCGATTGGGCACTACCTTGGCGAGTACTACGCCTGGTGCCAATGCGGCTGAGTCAGCGCTTCTCAAGCTGTGGGCCTGTGCGGACTTCTATCTACGGCAGCGTACCGAGTACCCAGCACAAGCTCGGTTGATTTCAGCGCTACTGGGCGATTCTCGGCATCATGTCCGGGACGAAGATCTATCTGGAGTTGGCGAACAATTCTTCACCCTCTTCTTACAGCTGGTGGTCGTCATGCAAGAAGCAGAAGCTGTGGGCGCGCTTGTTGCGGGTGAGCCAAAGCAACGAGCCTTGGTCTTCTGGTCGTCACTGCAAGGAGTCACGACCCTAGACAAACTCGCACGAGTAGACCCAGTATTTTTTGATTCCACAACTATAGGACACGCTTTGACAAGCGCACTACTTATCGGATGGGGCGCTGACGCCTCCCGAGTTTGTGCACTGAGCCCATCCTACTCCAAATTGTAGAGGCCTTATGAACACAGCACTCTCACTCTCC
>JAESTW010000452.1 GCA_016763395.1 Kofleriaceae bacterium | reverse complement strand
TTCGGAACAAACCGTTGCTCAAGCGGGAATCCCAACAAGGCCACCGCCAAAACCGGCACAACGCTCGGACTATCAACGCGCCAATGCACTTACCGATTCAAACCCAAAACCGGCTGTAAGTGCACTCAAACCTGCACGTAAATCGCGCGATACGCCCCTTAAAGGTACAGCGGTTCCCACACACTCAGTTCTTACGAATCTTCTCACGAACAACCAGGTTTCTCAGGTTGCGTTGTCCGAAGCGAGCCATACCAACTCGGCTGTCCCACTGCGGGCGGGCACCGAGTCGCCAATTGATATGCGAGCTGCTCAAAAGATTGAAGTTCCTCGGGCGCCACAACAGCAGCAACAACAGCAGCAACAACAGTTCCAGCCACCACCACAACAACAACAACAACAGCAGTTCCAACAACCGCAACAACAACAGTTCCAACAACCACAGCAGCAGTTCCAACAACCACAGCAGCAGTTCCAACAACCACAGCAGCAGTTCCAACAACCGCAGCAAGCACGGCAAAAGGGATGGACAGCTGCCCCGCCGGACACACTGCCACCCGGCGCTCAGGGTTTTGCTCAACTTCCGCCAGGATACATGCAGCAACCCGGACAGCAGCCACTTGGACGAGGAGGTTTTCCTCAGGTCCCCGGTCTCGCTACCAGTGCACAATTGGCAATGGAGATCGACGAGCTACCGGACGCGTATCGTCTGAGCGGCGGACCGTCCCGGGCAAAGTGGCTTGTGCCGGTCATCGGTTTTCTCCTGTTGGCTACAGCAGCAGCAGCAGCAGCCTATTTCTTGCTTACAGACAAGTCCAAGGCGGGTGGAGAAACCACTGCGGTTACCATCGTTTCGATACCTGAAGGTGCTTCCGTAACAGTCAACGAAAAGCTACTTGCGGGCAAGACTCCTACGACGTTTGAAAATGCAGTCATCGGGGAGCCCTACAAAATCTTGATCACTTATAAGGGCTACAAGAGTTGGGAAAAAACCCATACGGTTGGTGGTCGCCGCGAGACTGTAACGGCGAGAATGGACCAGATATTGGTCACTCTAACCCTGACCTCCTCCCCTTCTGGCGCCAACGTCTATCTCAATGGCAGCAAGAGTGCGGCGGGTACCACTCCCCTAGTTCTGGAGGATAAGGTGCCGGGCAACGTGACCAATGTTGAGATTAAATTGGACGGTTTCCAGTCTGCCACTCGTCGTCTCGACTGGGCTGAAACCGACTCCAAAACTGAGAACTTCAACCTCAAGCGCTAGCGAGGGGTGAGCGAGCCAGGCCTCGGCGCAAAGAGTTTGCGTTGCGAGGCGCTATCGGCCGCTCACTTTGTGTTTGTCCCTACCCCAGCCTTGGATGGGAAGTTACGCCGGACACGTATCGAGTAAACAAGTAGGCATAGGAGCTGAATGCTCGAAAGTGGGGGCAGGACTTAGTGCTACTATCGAGTGGCAGTCCCCGAAACTGAAAAGGACCATGGAGAAGTATCCATGGTCCTAGATGTCAAAGGCGGAATTAGAGCCCTGGCAAAGCAGGGAGTCCGACTGAGTGCGCTATGCGCGGCGGCGACGGCGAAGTAGCATCGCAGTTGCAAGCAGAAGGAGGATTCCACCAGTAGTCGGTGTTCCTGAGCCACTTTGGCAACCACAGCCTGCTGCTGAAGCGGTACCGTCTCCGCCGTTCTCATCACCAGGTGGGTTTTGAGGGTCGACGTCTACACACTCGCCGCTGTCGCAGGACTGTCCGAGCGGGCAGAGTCCACCGACATCGTCTTCTACTTCGTCAATCGCTCCATCACAATCATTGTCTTGTCCGTCGCACATTTCAGCGCTTGGCTCGAGTGCGCCTATGCAGTCGCTCCAAGTACCGCCGTTGTCACAAATCTGCTGACCAGTCTGGCAAGCATCGTTAGTTCCGCAATCTTGGATGGTGCCAACTTCACAGTCGCAACCAGGGTCGATGGTGCCGTCGCAATCGTTGTCCGCGCCGTCACAAACTTCAGTTTCAGGAAGAGGTGCATCGCATCCCGCCCAAGCGCCGTCGGTACATGTCTCAGTGCCAAAGCCGCAAGTTGTACCGCAAGCTTGAACAAGACCTTCATCAACAAGACCATCACAGTCGTTGTCCTCGCCGTCACACACTTCAGTGCCAGTAACGGTGTCCGCGATAGCTGTTAGTGCTGCGATAAGTTCTGCCGGGTCGTCTGCTTGGTAGTAACACTGGTTTGGGGATGCAGGGTCACTGTTGCTCGGGTCACAACCGGGAATTGCAGTGCCCGCAGTTACCGCAACCTGGTTCAAGGTGAGAGAGTCAACCGACCCGCCGAAGCCAACAACAAAAGTAGTAATGCCAGCAGCGTTTAGATTGCCCACCGCGGTTACCGAATCGAAACGAGTTCCGGAATCGTATGGGTCACACCACTGCCATCCGTCGGTGATGAGAACAGCATAGCGAGGCATGCTTCCATTTGCCATGTCCGGCTGGAGCGCGACTGCATCGAGAGTCTGAGAAATTGGAGTCCAGTTGCCGCCAGTTGGAGGTGGAGTGGAAAGCTCACTCATGATCATGGAGTGATTGTTTAGTCCGGGGCCAACCTTAAGTGCGCCTGGTGAACATTGATTTGGGTCGGGGAATACAGTCAAGCCCATTTCAATTTGTGAGTCGAACTGGTTTGTCAGCTGGTCCAGGGCATCAACAGCGATTTGCCATTTGGTGTCCGGTCCGATGCTACCGGTTTGCATGGAGCTTGATTTGTCGAGAATCATCATCATGCGTGAAGGCACGCACTCTTGTGCTTGTGCCTGCTGTGAAATTCCGAGTGATCCCAATCCGGCGAGTAATGCAATTGCTGGTAGTCGTTTTCCCATACGGCGCTAAGTAGCATTTCTCGTGCCAGCGAGGCAACAGTGATCGCAATGCTAACCTTCTGAAATTACGAAAGGTTTTAGCGAGCTGGTGACAATTGGCTAGTGCAATAGCCGGCTACTTTGATTCGTTGGGACAACTGCCACCAGCAATCCCCTGCTCTTTGGGACACAGTCCATAGAGTTCCAAACGATGATGGACAATCTTAAAGTTCCCCAGGCGCTTGGCAACTTCTTCTTGCAAGGCTTCGATCTTGTCATCTTCGAACTCTAAAACCAACGCACACTTGGTACAGATGAGATGGTCGTGGTGATCAGCGGCAACCTCGTATCGGGTCTGCCCATCGCCAAAGTCACGAGCGTGGGCAATGCCAGCGTCAACGAGCAGTTTCAGTGTCCGGTACACGGTTGCATAGCCAATTTTGCTATTGCGCTTTCGGATAAGCTCGAGCAATTGCTCGGTACTTACATGATCGCGACAGGCCAAGAACTCATCAATGATTAGTTCCCGCTGCTGGGTCGTGTTTAGGCTGTTGGCTTGAACGTAGCTATCCCACTTCGCCCTGAGCCCGGCAACAATCTGCGTCTGAGTGCTGTTTTGCTCCACAAGAGGGTTGGTAACAGCCAGCTACGGAGGATGTCAATTCATGCCGATCTCTTGATGGCACTTCGTGCTTCAACACTAACCCATGGGAGCTGTTACGTAGGTTACTGGGCCAAGCACGCACTGGGTCGGGCTAGACATTTCATATCAATACACTGTCCTGAAGCGCATTGGCTCGATTGACTACAGGTACTGCCATTTTCCTGAGGAGGAACACATAGCCCAAGCTCGCAGTAGCCTGTTCCACAGGGCACCTCGCCAGAACAAGCCTCACCATGCAACACCGCTTGCGCGCAAGTACCGCCAATGCACTCCGTCATATACGGACAGCGATGTGATCGATCGCAAGTATCACCAAGTTCAACAAAGTCGGGCCCAGTACAAAGACCGCTATCGCAAGCAGAGCCCGCGTAACACCGATCGGCGTCATCGCATGATTCGCCATTCTTACGACGAGCCTTGCAGCTGCCCTCTTGGCAGAAAGCGGATGGACCGCAACTTGTCTCGCCAGGTGTACACAACTCACCAAGAGCGACAACAGGATAACAGGTGCCGCAAAAATCCAGGGAAATCACGCACTCGCTCTCAGCATCGCATACGAAATATTCTAACCCTAGTCCGCAGCTTCCTCCTGCAATAACTTGCCCTTCCCATAACGCTCGACAAGGTCCCATCAATTCAAACACCTGCTGCTCACACGCTACGTCGCTCAGATGTGCCTCGCAAGCCTCTACGCTGCGGACGTCAAAGCGAAGAAAGCCAGCATTCCCCAGCCCGACATAGCCTGGTTCGTATTTGGCATTGCAGCTCTGCTCAAAGTTGCTCAAGCACTCTGAAATATCGGCAGCGTGCATCCGGCCACAGCGCATGTAGAAGTCACAATACATCGGCCCTATTGCCTCACAATACTCTGCCGCCGTACGCATCGCTGGAGTTGCGTCTACAGGCTCAAACTTGTTGTCCGAGGTGTCGTCGCTCTTGCAAGCAACAAGGAGGAAGAGGAGGAGCAGTAGTATACTTTGCCGATACATTCAGAAACCTACTGCTCTCGGCCGAGTCGATAGATGGGATCGAGTCGTGTCGCCAACTCAGTCCATTGGCTCGCTAGGTTCTGCTCACACATCGAGTATAGGATGTTTTCTTCCTTCATATTGTGCTGCTGAATTACCATAAGAAGTGTGTCGCCGTGATCTGCAACGCTCTCGAAGTCACCGCGATCGACATCAGAAGACATCTGATCCAAGATCCCTCGCATCTGTGTGTGTTCGATTCGCATCACGGCAGTGGGCCCACCGGTCATCCCGGTAACCTGCTCAAATGCTGGAAAAATCACATCTTCTTCCATCGCGAAATGAGCTCGGAGTGACTTGTCAAAGCGCTGCCAGGCCGCCATGGCAAGCTCGTGATCACCAGCGTCTACGGCTGCTTCGACCTCCGCCCAGCTGGCGTCACAGTCACGATGATCTTGGGTGAAAAAGCTACTCAATCCACTTGCTACGGTATTCATATTGGGATTCTCCTCTTGTTCCAGCCGGTTATCAAATGATAACTTAGTAAGAATGAATAAGCGCTCCAAGAGCAAAGACCGCCAGGCTGAGATCATTGGTGTCACCTTGGCTCTTTTGGAAAACACACCGTTGGCGAGTCTCACAACTCGACAAATCGCGAATCAGCTGAGTATCAGTCAACCCGCTTTGTTTCGCCATTTTCGCTCTCGTGAGCAACTATTGCTCGCTCTAATGCACCAAGCTCGGACAGACTTGAGCGCGATTGCCGACTCGGTACTCGCGCAAGTCGACACTCCTCTAGACAGGCTTCGAGTTCTAGCGCGCCGGCTACTTGAACATGTAGAAACCTATCCGGGGCTTGCACGCCTGCTCTTCTCTCCTCCACAGCCCGGTCTTCTACGTGATGAGCTAAAGCAAATGGTTGGCATGCAACGCTCACTAATCACGCAGCTTATCAAGGATGGTCAAGCAGCCCAGGTATTTCGCAATGACCTCAATCCAACGGACGCGGCCATGTACTACGTGGGTATGATTCAAGGCATTGTGCTGCGCTATCAGCTCGAAGACCCATCAAGAACGTTGGCCGCTCATGCCGATTCGATGTTCTCCATGTGGCTCAACGGCATCACCCCTGAATCTACGAACAATACTAATTCGGCCCCGCAAGAACCCGCACCCGTCTCGGACAATCCGGCCGCCCGCGTCCACCTTCGTGCCCTCGATGTGCGCCCAATCTTGGCACGAGGTGGTGATCCCTTGGACACAATCCTCTCGACCCTCGCAACCCTTCACTCTGGTGGCGTACTCACAGTACTTGTATCATTTCGCCCTGCGCCTCTCCTGCGATTGCTCGAAGAGCGAGGCCATTGGACCTTGACTCGAGAAATCAAGAACAAACTCTGGTGTGTCGATATTGTCGTTGATGGTGTATCGCCCATTGTTGAGTTGCTCGATCTTGAGCCTCCTGAGCCTCTTGAACGTGTCCTAGAGGCACTCTCACGGCTTACAACCAGCGAAACCTATATTGTCCGGCTGCCAC
>JAESTW010000451.1 GCA_016763395.1 Kofleriaceae bacterium | reverse complement strand
TTTGGTTTGGCTGCGGCTGCCAATGCACAGGCCGAGCATGTAAGTGGTCACCAAGTCAGCGGCTCAGCGGCGGCGGAGAATCGCGAAAACGACTCCAGATTGATGGCGCCGTACAAAGATCGAGCCAGCGCTGCTATTACCGCCGAGCAGCCGAATTTGGCTCCTGACTCACCAGAGTTTCGCCAAGCAGTGCAAAAGAAGCTGGCCCCGATCGTTGAGTTTAACTCACAGCTTCTCAAAGACCTGCGTTGCCTGTGTGGTTGTCCGAGAGAGAGCCTATACCACTGCAAGTGCGGAAATGCCGCTTACAAACGCGGACAGGCCTTGGCCATATTGTCCAAGCACGACATTGGCACTGCCTCTGGACGAGAGAAAGCACGCGTAGACGTGGTTGCTGAGTTCAAGGGCATGGCGGCTAAGCGGGAGCGAAAAGAAAAGGGCAAACCCGAAGATACGCTGGGCAGTGGAACTCACGTGCTCATGGTGGTCCCCAACGAGGGCTTCAACATACTCGCTTGGGCAGTGCCGTATCTCGTGCTGGGCGGGGCTCTAGTTTTGCTAGTTGGTATGTCCCGTCGCTGGGTACGCAGCGGAAAAGAGCAGCTGGCGATGAACGTTCCAGCAGTTATTGATGATGAAGATGATGATGAATATAGCGATTTGTTAGATGACGAACTCAGAGAAACAGATTAAGGGTAAGAAGGCGGGGAAAGCCTCGTCTTCATCAAGCTCGTCTAGGTCAAGCTCGGCTGCGTCGACCAAGCCTACGGCTCCGGCCAAGGCTTGGGTCGTACTGGAGAAAGAGAGTGAGAAGCGTGCATTTCGATTGCTGTTCGTTGCTCTTTTGGTGATGGGCTGGCTTTTTGCTTGGCACATCAACAAGTGGCACTTTACGACACCGGTATTCATGCTGTGGATGGGATGGTTCGGTGTGTTGCTCACGCTGCGTTTCCTATGGGCCTCAGGAGCGGCACTCTGGGTCGATAATTCTGATAGCGAGGGCAGTTTTGATGTCAGCCTTTCTCGCTCACGCGAGCTTGCTGAAGAGAAAAAGTCTTTGTTGCGCGCGATCAAAGAGATCGAGTTTGACCGAGACTTGGGCAAGATGAGTGAGCCAGACGCCAAAGAGATGATGCGTTTTTATCGTGCCCGTGCCATCGAAGTCATCAAAGAAATTGATGGCTTGGTGGATGTCGAGTTGACGGTTGACGAGAGAATCGCGCGGGACATTGCGGCTCGAATGACGATCGCTCAGAAAACAAAAAAGCGCAAAGCAAAGCCCGCGGCTACCGACGGAATGGCTGCCGAGAGCAAGACCCCAAACTCCAAAAAACAATCGGACAAGCGTGAGTCAACCTCTGCTCCAGGGGCTACTCCCGTGTCCGACGACGAAAGTGCAAAGACGGCATGAAGAAACAACTTTCCATTGTATTGGCTAGCTTGCTCGGAGTGGCATTTTCGCTGGCCCTTGGCAGTGCGGTCACGAGTGAGGCAATCGCGCAGCCGCATGGCGCTGGTGGACCGGGCGCTGCTCGTGGCCCCAGTGGCCCAGAAGCAGCCCAGGTGTCGATTGATAAAGCAATTGTAGCTGGAACCGTCTCGATCAAAGTGGTGGCAGGCGATTTGGACAAGCCACTGCCGGATATCGAAGTGACTCTGACTGAAATCAAAGCGGGCCCAGTATCGGCGCGCAGTGATGTCGATGGCAGTGTATCTTTCACAGTGGGCAGAAGCGCTAGCCTGCTATACAAAGTCACCGCGACAACCCAGGGCGTCCGGATGTCCTCACAGGTATTTCGGGTCTCGGGCGAGAAAGGCGTATCTCTCGTTCTGACTACCAAGACCATTGGACCCGGACGAGGCGGACGACCTAGCTCACGCATGATGAGCGGTATAGCCCGACCCGAGCAAAACGACGCCAGCGGTCTTTTGACTGTCCGGATGGTCGCGGGTGAACTTGAGCAGAGTAGATTCGGTGGATTGACTGCTGACATCCCCGCTGGTGCATTGGTCCACCTGGTCGGAATGCACGCCGATGGCAGCATGAAGGTGCAGACAGAGAAAATCTTAGAAGAAAAAGAAGGGCGAGTCGTCTTTAAGCGATTGGCTCGCGACAACAGTGTTGCCTACTACGCGATGACCACTATCACTCGCGAAGGTGGAACTGACAGGCTCATGACACCTGTGCTGAAACTGCCGCCGCAAATTGGTTCGCGGCTAATGTTTGCGGGATTGGCGACAGACTCCGCTGCTGCAAGTCTCGATGATTTGGTTGAGCTCGGTGGCGTCAATGTCGCGATGCCGGCGGCCGGCAAGGTGATCGTCAAAGTGTTTGCAGAGGCATCACAGGCTGGCCTGCTAACGGAGACGAGTGCGGTCGAGCTTATAGAAATTGGCAACTCGAAAGCGTCCAAGAGTGCCAGCACCTTTCCCGCGCCACCCAGTCCATCGAAGATCATCGCGCAGAGCGGTGATATGAAAACGATTGACGGCACGAAGCTCGGACAGATTTCGTTTTACGCCGCTCGGCCAAACACGGATTCGGCCATAGAGGGAGTCGTAATTTCAGTAGCACCGGCATCGGCAAAGGAGTCTGAAAACGAGAAAATTCCTGGGGGCGAAACAACTCCAGCCTCTCCTGCCTTGCTAACGGACAAAGCTGGCATCGTGCATTTTGCCGGTCTCGAGGTAGGCGTTGAGTACATCGCAACAGCGAGCATTCACGGCAAAACTGTCCAAAGCGAGAAGTTCACGATTGCAGCGGACAAAGCCCAATCAATGGTTTTCGCGTTTCAATGGCGCGATGAATCACTCTTGCAAGCCGAATTTGACGGCGTTGCTCACGGCGCGGACAAAGTCTACATCGCCAAAGTGTTTGCTGGCGGACGCAGCTTTCTGAGTTTGCCCTTTCAGATGACTCCCGAGAGTGGAGCCGCTGTCGGCATTTACATGTACCCAGAGTTGCTCTTTAGCTTTCATGGCGGCGGACAACTCGATGACAAACGCATGTGGTTTCAGGCGCAACTCTCGATTGCCAACCCCGGAGTAGCACCCTTGGCAATGGAAGGATCAGGCCTCACGATTCCCTTGCCCAAAGGCTTTATGGGGGCTTCCGTTGCTGATGAAATGGCTTCTCGTATCGGTGTATTGCCAGGCAAAGGTTTTCTCTGGCGGGGCGCGGTTCCCCCCGGACAGCAAGACTTTGTTTCGAGCTTCGCTTTGCCGGTAGAGGACGGGAGGGTATCCTTTGATATGGAATTGCCCTACGGCCTGCGCGGCGGCCGAGTTGTTATCGACGACATGCCAGGGATGGAGATTCTCGCCCCTAAAGGAACCGAGGTTCACGCCAAAGAACGCACCAACGGAATGAAGTTCTTAGAGATGGGAGAGATTAAAATCGCTCCAATGCAGAGGCTCAAATTTGCCATTCGCGGGTTGCCGCAGGCATCCCCGTGGAAGAGTTGGGGCCGGACAGG
>JAESTW010000450.1 GCA_016763395.1 Kofleriaceae bacterium | reverse complement strand
GTTTTCTTTGGAGCAAAGGCTCCGAGTACCAACGCACCTACGATAAATGCCATCACCGCCGCGGCATCTTGGCCGGACAAATCGCCATTGGACTTCTTCTGAATTGTCATAAGTTCCCGATCGATAAGCCGGCGAAACTGGCGAAAGAGCACCGGGTTTCGAATCGCCTCCGCGAAGAGCCCGACCCAACACCTGGGCACTATACCGTCCGAACTCGCATCGACAGCCAAGGCTGCGTCGGTATATGCGATTAAGGGATCGCTATGGCTGTGCTGAGCCCTTGTTTGCGCGCGAAACCCACCGATAAGACTTGTCGCTAGCAAGGACAGCAACTCGTCTTTGTCTTTGAAGTGATGGTGCAGTAAGCCAGGAGCAAGTTCTGCCTCCGCTGCAACTCGAGCAATCGTGGCCCCGGCGTACCCATGATCGGCTAGCACCCGCGCGAAGGCCTGCAAAATCTGTTTTCGTCTCTCTTCTCGGTTGCTTGTTCTACCCATGATTATTCTTTGGTTGTGTAACCAATCTATTATCTGCAGAGTGTAGCAATGGCAAGAGAAAACCCGCTGCAAGTCGTCCAGCGCACTACCCCGCTCGTACTCTCGTCGGGTCGACAATGTCGATTGTCCTGTCCGCCGATTCCCGGACTTCGGAATTACTATGTGTTGTCGATGCCCGCGCGGGCTAGCACCATGACCGAAGAGGACGAGTTTCATGTGTTATCGCATCGTGTCGCACGTAGCTTTGCGCAAATACACTTTGGCGATAGTCAGTGCTACTCGCTTATGTATAGTGCTGGTAAAACACGGCGAAGACACTGGCCTCACACTCATCTCATCATTGCAAACTCAGTGCAGGCTCGCCGGCGATCGGTACTCTTGTTGCAGCTCAAGCACCTACTGTGGTGGAGACGCTGGCTTCCTCTCCAATCGTCCAGCCCGAGTGCCGCTGTGACTACGGCGAGTCGGCTGCCAATGCTTTGAGCTCGACAAGCATTGCGAGCGCTTGCATGGGTGTCATCTGATTCGGATCGACGTCTGCGAGTTTATCGCGAACCTCTGAAGAGACCAGGTTTTCCTCTACACTGCTGGCATCTGTCGGCGCTGGAGCAGAAACCGCGGCAAAGAGGCTGAGCTGAGAAGACTCGCCATTGAGCTGCCCGCGCTCTAGCTCCGCGAGAATTTGCCGAGACCGCGAAATTACCGATCGCGGCAATCCCGCCAAGCGAGCGACATCAATGCCATAGCTGCGATCGGCACTGCCCTCAACGACCTGTCGAAGAAAGACGATTTTGCCACCTACTTCGGAGACCGCGACACTGAGATTTTTGACCCGGGGACGCATGTCCGAGAGACGCGCAAGCTCGTGATAGTGAGTGGCAAAGAGCGTCCGAGCACCAATAGCGTCGTGCAAGAATTCAGACACTGCCCAGGCAATCGAGACTCCATCAAAGGTAGAGGTTCCGCGGCCCACTTCGTCCAAGATAACCAGCGAACGACGAGTCGCGCCACTCAGAATGGCTGCAGTCTCGCGCATCTCGACCATGAACGTAGATTCTCCGCGGGCAAGATTGTCCGCCGCCCCTACCCTAGTAAAAACTCGATCCACCACCCCGACCCGGGCACTCTCGGCCGGCACAAAGCTCCCCATCTGGGCCATGAGCACAATATGGGCCACCTGACGCATATACGTGGATTTGCCGGACATGTTCGGTCCAGTAATCAGCAAGAGCTGCGATTCTTCGGTGTCCACCCGGCAGGTGTTGGGGACAAACTCCCCGTCCGGGACCATGCGCTCCACGACCGGATGCCGACCATCGCGAATGTCGAGAATTTCACTCTCGTCCACAACCGGACGAACGTATCCGGAGTTGTGCGCAACCTCTGCAAGCGACGCCAATGCGTCGACGCACGCGATCTGTTGTCCGGCCGTCAACAGATTTTGAACCGACTTGAAACTCTCGGCACACAGCTTTCGAAACACTTCAAGTTCGCGAGTTACCAGAGCGTCCTGCGCCGACAAGATCTTCGTCTCTAGCTCCGCAAGCTCGGTAGTGACGTAGCGTTCGGCGGCAGCGACTGTCTGCTTGCGCACATAGTGTTTGGGCACTTTATCAATAGACCCGCGGCTCACCTCAATGTAGTAGCCGAAAACCCGGTTGTACTTGACCCGTAGCTTGGGAATTCCGGTAGCCTTGCGCTCCCGGTTTTCGATGGCGAGGATCGAGTCCTTGCCGCCAGTTGCCAGTGCGCGATTCTCGTCAATAATCGGACAGTAGCCATCCACGATCATGCCGCCATCTTTGGTTACAAGTGGAGGTTCCTCGATAAGAACCTCCTCCAGCTTCTTGCAAACTGTCCGGAGCGACTTCAGTAACTTCGCATCCAGGGCCAAGGGCGCCGGCACCGCTTGAGACTTTTTCCGATTCCCGGTCCCAAGCAACTTGGCAAGCTCTGGCAACCTTTGAAGCGTCCAGCGCAATCGCCCCATATCTCGCGGACTTGCCACACCGAGCGAGAGGCGTCCAGCCAGCCGCTCCATGTCGTACATCTCTTTAAGACTACTTCGCAACTCAGTTCGCAGGCTCGCGTTGCCGATCAAGTACTCCACGGAATCGTGGCGCAGTGATATCTCACCAACATCGAGCAGTGGATAGAGTAGCCAGCGGCGCAAGAGACGACCACCGCTGGCGGTCTTGGTGCTGTCCAGTACTGAGAGTAAGGAGCCCGCTTTTTTGCCCCCCATCAATGTCTGGGTGAGTTCCAAATTGGAAACAGCAGCCTCATCGAGAATAACGCTCTCACCAGTCTGATAGACCTGAATCCTGCTTATCGGCAAGGTCCCGGTTGGCTGCGTCTCCCGGGCATATTGCAGAGCGTCAGCAGCAGCAGCAGCGGCAAGAGGACGTTGCCCGAGCCCGAGTTCATCGAGGCTGCCAGCTAGCGCGGATTGGAGTAACGCCTTGCCCTCTGCCTCGCTACGCCTCACGACTCCGGTGTACGCCGTGTCGGTAAAACGCTCGGACAATCGTTTCATCGAACCCGTCTTGAGTTCTTCGTGTCCGGCTAAAATCTCTCTCGGCATCACCCGCGTCAACTCGGCGGCAAGCTCAGCCAGTGAGTCTACCTCCGTACATCGAAATTCGCCGGTTGACACATCGAGGTAGGCAAGTCCCCACCGAGGTCCCTTAGCCTCCGGACAAACCGCAGCTAGGTAACGCGCCGTCTTGGGATCGAGAACTTCATCGTCGACCACAACGCCAGGCGTTACAATCTGCACGACTTCCCGCTTCACCAGCCCTTTGGCAGTCTTTGGGTCTTCCACTTGCTCGCAGATAACAACCTTGAAGCCCTGCTCGGTCAGTCTGGCAATGTATCCCCGTCCGGCGTGATGCGGCAATCCGCACATGGGCACCGCGTCCGGCTTGCCTTTGTCCCGACTGGTGAGAGTCAGGTCCAAGGCTTTCGCAGCTACAACCGCATCCTCGAAAAACATCTCGTAAAAATCGCCCATGCGAAAAAAGAGAATGCCCGTAGGATGTTGCTCCTTGTCTTGCAAAAACTGCCTCATCAAAGGAGTGTCAGAAGGACTGCGTCGTGCCATGGCTCGGGTTGTATCCCTCCCATAGCTTCGCCGCAAGTGGCGGCTTGCGGACTGGTGAGGAGCCGCAAGCTAGTGTGATCGCAGTGAACTATTTGAGCCGAGTTACGTAGGCGATGACGTGCTGGCTGTCCTCGAATTGCGCCTTGGCCTCGACTGCCTCGTCAAAGGTGCCAAAGCCGCCCACTCGAACTCTGTAGTACTGCCCTTTGCCGGGAATCTCAGCCTCGACCATGTACGGTTTGTATGAGGTGTTCTCAAGCTGCCGGAAAAAGGTGTCCGCCTCGCTCTTGTCCTGAAAAGAACCAACCTGCAGCGTAAATTTCCGTTTCGCACGCTTGGCCTCCTCAGCTTGGGCAGCAGCGCGTTCTGCTTTGGCCTGGGCTTCCGCCTTTAGCGCCTT
>JAESTW010000449.1 GCA_016763395.1 Kofleriaceae bacterium | reverse complement strand
CGCCAAGGAGGGTGAGTGCGAGGACGAGGGCAAACTTCGTGGTTGTCATACTTCACCCTACGTGCAACAGCAGTGCCAAGGCTAGTCTTTGCGTGATGAATCTCGAAGATCAGTAACACGCTGAATATTCAGGCCAAACGGGCCTCACTCAGGGTGGGCATGGAGGCCTCTGGTGACTGAAGTACTAGTCAGGATAGGGGCAGCTGGCCGCGTCGGTCCAGGTACATGGGTAACACTTCGGTCCAGGCACATGGGTAACAGTTGTATCCGATTGGGTGCTATCGGATTCACCACTAGCTTCCCTGCATAGGATTTAGGCGACTTGTTCGCAGTCGGGCACTTCGGCTTGTACGTCAAAGCCTCGCTTCATCGTGGTTTTCCCGACCATGATGTCGAGGGTTTTTCGCATGCGGGTGAATACCGAATCTTGCACGTAGGGTAGGCCGTGTTTCTCGCACATGGCCTTAACTCGTGGCTGCATTTCTTGCATCTGCAATAACGTGGCGTCCGGACAGAGGTGATGCTCGATTTGATAGTTGAGCCAGCCGTGCATGAAGTCGCGTAGGTTTCCGCCGGTCTTGTAGTTCACCGAACCTACAATTTGGCGTAAGAAAAATTCGTCTTTCCCGGACACCTTGGAGTCAAATCTGGGAATGTCTTCGCCGGTGTGATTGGGAGTGATGACTAGAAAACCGTGCAAGTTGGTCAACACTTCTGCAAAGAGCGAGTTGATAAGAACATTGGTGACAGCGATGGGGCCAAGAGGCGTGAACAATGCCGGAATGGCGACAAACTTCCAGCCCGCATAGGGCAGCCAGCACTGAAACCATAATTCTCGTCCGGCCGCGCTAAGCGGCGTCCAAGTGCGAAGCTTGAGCAGATTACCCTCGCTGGCGTCCGAGTCTCCAGCCCGCCTGGCCTTGGTTTGCCGAAGCTCTTTGAGAGTATTGGGAGCATAGTAGACGGGCTTCCAGACCGCGGACATCGCTGCGATAATCGCATAGCGTGCTGCCATCGGCATTGTTGAGTTGCGAATCCACTCGGTATTCTGCTCAAGCTGATCTGGATCGACAACTTCGCCCACGTGGTAGTGGTGCAAGATATTGTGTTCCTCATGCCACGCTTCGGGCACAATCCAATCCATCCAGTCAACAAGACGGCGCAAACCTTTGGCAAAACCCCGGGTGGTATAGCGATCAGGAGCCTCGTCGATGCAATCGTAGGCACCGTGCGAGATCGGATGAGTTACAACGGCCCAACGCGCAAAGTTTCCGGTGCTGAGCATGAAAGCGGACAGGGGATTCGGACAAGTCCAGGCAGTGGCGTAGCCAAGAGCAGTGCATGCTCGGCCCCAGCGTTCCATTTTTCGCAGATGGTCAAAGTCTCGTTTGCCGCGACTTGCTGCCAAGTCCTTGCGCAATTGGGCTACGTCAGCACGAAGAGCTTTCAAGTTGATCTGCACGGGTACTACTTTCTACAGGGAGCGACAAATGCCACCGGAGGGAGTTTGAGCAGGAAGGCCTCCCTCGGCAAGCATTATGGGCGCTATAAATGCAGAGAACGAAGCTCTACAGGACGAGCCTCAATGTAGTCAATTGTGCTATCAACCGCGTTGTGCCACTGCTCAACGTCAAATTCTCGACGAGGGTCGCTGGTTACCTCGGCTTCGATTTGAGTCTCAATAGTTCGTGCCATTACCGAGTAGTCACTGGCTTCAAAGAGGTTTAGTGCCTCCTCCAACCTCTCGAGAAAAGCCTCTTCGCAGGCAGTCTCGGCGAGGCAGCGTTTACTTAACATTCCTGTGGGCTCGTACGGGTCTGCGTCTTCTTCAAAGAGTTGGTCGATGCCACTCGGAATTAGAGTCCATCTATTATCGGTGGGATCATGGTAAATACGGTAGTTGTTTGCATCGTTTGGATAGCCATCCCAGTATCCCATGATGGCAGCGGCCGTCCACAGGGAGAGGAATCGGTCAAAGTCGATGATTTCAGTGATTGCTGGGTAGAAAGCTCCGTCCGCGAGTTTCTCTAGGCGCGTGTTCAAGTCGTCGAGTGGCGTCAGGTCTGTCGGATCTCCGTCTGTCCGGGGTGTGTCACAAGCGTCGGTGCTGAACTTCGGCTCAAAGCATTCTCTATCCCCAAGGTCGCAACCATAGCCGGCTTCGTACATCATGCCTTTTTTCGAGTCGAAACGCCGTGCGAGAAAGCGCCGGTCAATCGATTCAACATTGAGGTAGAGGCCCCAAAGCTCATTGTTGACGTAGAGCCGGACAGGGGCCACGCGAGGTACTGGGATTCCCATTTTCTGGAAGAAGTCGTAGCCAATGCGCTCATGGGTGTAACTCTTGTCTTCCACTTGGTTGTTTAAGGTGATTTTCTTAAGCCCCATGAAACGGCGAGTAGCAGCACAGCCATCCACTGCAGGATCATCCCAGGAGAGATTTACCTTGAATGCAGACTTCTCATCAAGAGAGCGAGAAGAACCACAGCCACCCTTGGCACGTAGACCTGCGCCATCGAACTGCAAGCCATCAATTGTGATAGCGCCTGGGTAGTAGGAGCGCGGGTGAGGCTCGCACTCACTCACGGCCTCACTGTCGATTGGATCCCAACTGGCCTCGGGAATTGTCAAGTAGACATCGCGAATCACTTGGCTATCGAAGACAGCTTCACTGCCGTCGTCTGTCCGAAACGGCTGATCAGCGCCCCACTCACTGAGCCCATCTTCAAGTTTGTATCGGGCCCGGACAATGTATTTCTTCCAAGGTTCAAGCGCTGTCATTCCTGGGATGAAGGTTCCGTCGGCGAGAACTGCACTTGCCTGTTGCGCAGTGGCGATATGTTGCCAGACCATTTGTGAGCGCAGTCCCTTAGAGCTTCTCCACACTTCGAACTCTGTCGAGACCCAGTTTACTGGGCCATCATCGGCGCGAATTTGCATGGTGATAGGCACGACCACTCGCGCGCTCGGGCTGAGGATCGTCGGCCCCTGATCGAGGTCTGAGCTAGTGCTTGCCCCGCCGCAGGCGACAGAGGAAAGAGTGACTAGTGTTAGTATGGCTGCGTACTTCATATGCAATGCCTAGGGATTATTCCGTTAGGAGCCTGTGTTCTACACTACAGGCGCTACAAAGCGCACAATACCATGAATTGTGGAGCCTCGTCTGGGGCTATTGCCTGGGCGGGAATCGTCCGCCCCATTGAGATATGAGCCTGTAGCATCGTGCACTATTCAGCAAAATGAAAAAAATGTTTCCCACCGGACGTTGATGAACTAAAGAAACTCTGGGAAACAGTTTTTGCATTTGATACCAGCGCTCCTGTGAGTATGCGAATTCGCCACAGCGGCATCCATACAATCCTGAAGTGGGTGTCCTCGACCGTACGAATTTCTCGCCCAATGGAGTTAAATAGATTGACATTTGCGCAATCATGCATGAATATGAAGGGGTGAAGCGAGTCAGCCTAGACGAAGCCTTTAATCCCGAGCTCTTTCGAGCGCTGGCAGAGCCAACCCGAATCCAGATTCTGGCAGTGTTGATGCGAGCCGGTGGAGAAGCCAAGGTTTCCGACATTGCCAGCCACCTGCCTGTGGATACATCAGTTGTCAGTAGGCACCTACGTGAGCTCGTTCAGGCCGGTGTACTCGAGGTGGAGCGGCGCGGACGTGAACGTTGGTATCGGCTTCGGTATGACTCGATGATCCACCATTTTTCTGAGCTGGTGAGACAGCTCAAAGCACTTCGCGACGGCAAAGCCTGTTGCTAAATTCTCTTGTTGTTTTCATTGGTTTTCGTAGTTCAAAAGCATGCATAAAGGCACAAATGAGCATATATATTTCTTTTCTACTTTTTCCGACCAGTTTACTGCTAGCAATCACAGGGGCAACATTCGCCATTCGTCATGGCACCACACTGAGCCTAATTCCCCTGGCAGTGACTCTGGTATCCTTTCTCGTAGTAATTGTCGCCGAGCGATTTATCCCACGAGTGGGCCGGCCCAGCGAGTCCGGTGAGCTAAAGGTAGATCTAGGCTTTGCCGGGTTGAGCGCAGTGGTAGATGCCATCGTCAACCCGATGTTGGCTGGAGCTGTGGTATTGCTCGCTGCTCTCTTACCCACCAATCTTTTGTCAGGACTTCCACTGTGGGCCGGGTCTATTGGTGTTTTACTGGTGGGGGGACTGGGCGACTATTGGGCTCACCGATACGCCCACGAATGGCGCTGGTGGTGGAAACTCCACTCTGTACATCATTCCCCACATCGGATGGTCGCGACGAATAACTTTCGCCTGCATCCTATAGATTTGGCCCTGAAGCTCGCGTTTGCCATGGTCCCCGTCTTGATGCTGGGCTTTTCTACCGAGGCCTTGGCGATGGCCGGAGCGATGAAAGGACTCAATATTGCGTTTCAACACGCCGACATCGATTTGCGCCACGGATTTCTCAACTACATCATTTCGACCAATAGCGTGCACAGAAGGCACCACAGCGCAATTCCCGCGGAGGCCAATGCCAATTATAGCGGCATCCTCAGTCTCTTTGACTTGATATTCCGCAGCTACCGAGTACCAGCCGAACACCTAAACCCACAGCGCATAGGGCTTTTTAAGTAGCCTCTAAGAATTACACTGATCGGGCTCTCATCCTGAACTCTCGCCGTTTCTAAATTGCTGGCAGAAAAAGCAGTTGTACGGCTCCGTTCATGAGCTCTAAATCGGTGTTGTCGACTGCAATGACGGTACGATAATATCTTGTAATTACAGATGGCATGCAGTTCTCACATCCCCAATACTCGGCACCGAAAAATTCGGTTAGGAGGGATCGAGGGACCGTGACAAAGCCTCGATCAGGTAGATCACATTGCAGCAGAGCTGGAGCGATCACCCCATGTGCTGCGTTGTCGGACCGAAGCTCGAGGCGTATTCGTGAGCCGAGCTGTGGTTCTCTCCAGGTAATCGTCAAGTCACTGTCGGCACTAGGCTTCAGAATGCCTCCCATCCGATCGAGCAGTAGCGGCATAGGAGCCGTGGTGTGCATATCACGCACGACCTGCTCATGCACGAGTCGTTCATCCGCGAGCCGTAGCTCGCGACGAACTATTGATGCTCTGGATTCTACGGGACTTTCCTCCACTGCCTGCTCTGGCTCTGACCGAGAGCCGCATGAACCAAGAACAACTGCAGCGAAAACGACCGATGACTTGTTACTATTCACTACCTACGAATCCAGAAGTTTTGTTGTCCGATCATACCACGCCGTTGAGTATTCCTAGCTTCCAGTTCGTCGACCTCAGCGTCCGTGCAGATTCTAAAGTAAGGCACTTACTCTTGTTTTTTGGGAACAGAAATCAGGTCTGCAGCCCTGTCGATCGACTGGCGAGTGATGTGTTCGCTTCTGCTCACCTAGCGGAGCAACAAGACGACTAAACGTGCCGGGTGGCTGGTCTTTTGATGAGAGCGTACCCAACGAGGCTGCTCTCAATAAAAGCAAAGCATTGCTGCGCCTTCATGAGTTCGTTCTCGCTAAGGTAGAGCAGCAAATCGCTGAGCCTACCCTGCCGCTGCTAACCCCAGAGCTTGTACGAGAAATGCACGGAATCG
>JAESTW010000448.1 GCA_016763395.1 Kofleriaceae bacterium | reverse complement strand
TACAGTCGGAACTCCACCGGACATGCCCAACCTATGGCGAGGCACGCACGCAGCTCGCTGGCCGTCTCCGCAGCCAAAACGCCCATTCGTGCTTGCGCCATGTACCTACACGTCCGCAGTCGCCCACTCACCACTGGATGCACAACTCGGACACACAGATCGCAGCCGATTTTCTCCCAATGCCAATCTAACCTGACTCAGCGCACACTCACCCGATGTGCTCAGTTCGGACACACAGATCGCAGCAGCTCCCCCAAGGGGCCAACTACAAACCAGCCCCACTATAGTTACGCAAGGCGAGCTTCTATCAGGCTGAAAACCGAGACAGCTTAACTGTTGCGGCGATTGCGCTTGTAGCGACGGGAGCGGCCTTTGCCTTTGTTCCCTGTGCCTCTGCGCGAGCGGTCAACCCATCGGTAGCTTGGCTCTCCGGGAGCACGGAAGTCGATGTGGATGAAACCGGATCGTGGGTAGATGCCGATTCCCATTCCGCCCCGGTCCAATGACGCTGCATAGGCCCGAATCTCTTTGATGGAGACGCCGGGGATTCGAATGTCCATGGCAGAAGCGTGGTAGTGGCGGCTGCCTTCGTTTTTCTGAAAGCGAAACCCGGACACGAGGTGAATGCGCTTGCCGTCGAAGTGATCTTGAATACGAGAGAGCATCTCGTAGAGTCTTGGGTCAAAGGCGCGCAACTCTTTGGTGCGGCGGCAGCGAAACTCATGGTCGAGCTTGGCCAATGCACCGTCGTCGAAGTCACCATTCTCGTCGTAAATGTTTACTCGCACTTCTTCGTGCTGATTCTCGGTAAAAACCCATACGTTGCCCGAGGGGCGGGTGAGGGTTTCTGTCCGAAGCTTGCTCTGTGCAACCGCATGGCCTGTGGTTCTGGAACGCCGCCTTCTTCGCCTGGCTCGCTTGGAACGCTTGTTCTTGCGCTTTGCTTTCTTGGCCTTCGTTGGCTTTTTCTTCGTCTTCCGAGCAGATTTGGTCTTGCTCTTCGCCTCAGCCACCGCGTCCTCTAGCCCCGCAAAACCCGTCAGATTGGGACCAACCATCATCGCTACTGCAGTCAGTATTGAGAGTAAAATCGAAAAGCGAGGTCGGTACATAGGGCTAACTTTCGTGGTCGGGTTGCGTAATTATTCGCGTAGGCTACTCAATCTACTCGGCCTGTTCAAGACTAGACTTGAGTGGCAAGTGAATGAGCTCCACCGAGAGCTGCTCGGCCACTTCAAAGATCCGTTGATCACGATAGAATTCTCCAAAACAAACCCTGGAAACCCCTGCATTCATTAGGGATTTAAAGCAGTTCCAACATGGTGAAGCAGTTACATAAACTGTCGATCCATCGATATTGATACCATTGCGTGCCGCTTGCAGAATGGCATTCACTTCGGCGTGAATGGTGGCAACACAGTGATCGTTCTCCATCATGTGGCCCACTTCGGTGCAATGTGGCATGCCTCGAATCGAGCCATTGTAGCCAGTGGAGAGAATCATACGGTCCCGGACGAGCACAGCGCCGACGAATTTGCGATGGCAAGTCGATCGGCTTGAGACAACCTGCGCGATGTTCATGAAGTAGTCGTCCCATGGGGCTCGCTGGTGTTCGGACTGGTTTGGGCTTTGCTTCTCGCTCATCGCGTGAGTGTACGTCAGCGCAAACTCGCAGGTCGACTCTCGGCCAGTGCAATGCAGTGCGATGGGGCAAGGACACACCCAGAGCGATCTTTTAGCGTGCACTTGGTCAGAATTGGCGCTTACCCCTATTTGCGAAGTGCTCATGCAGTTATGGTTCCGCCCGGCTATGGCTAGTAAAGGCAAATATTCTGATTCCCTCAATCTTCCTTCAACGGACTTCCCCATGCGCGGCGGACTGGCCAAGCGTGAGCCAGAGTTTTTGGCCAAATGGGATGAGAGGGATTTGTACGGCGAGATTCAAGAGCACCGCAAAGATGCTCCCAGTTTCATCTTGCACGATGGACCTCCCTACGCCAACGGAAATATCCACTACGGACATATCCTCAACAAGCTACTCAAAGACTTGGTCATCAAATACAAGACCATGGCTGGCTTTCGCGTTCCTTTTGTTCCGGGTTGGGATACCCACGGACTGCCTATCGAGCTAGCTGTCGATAAAGAGTTGGGCAAGAAGAAGCGGGAGATGAGTCGGCTGGAGATTCGTCAAGCCTGCCGCAAGTATGCAGAAAAATTCGTAGACATCCAACGTGATGAATTTAAGCGACTGGGCATCTTGGGCGACTGGGACAATCCCTACTTGACCTTGCACAAGAGCTACGAGGCCTCCATCGTCAAAGCGCTGTCCGCTTTTGCCAAAGATGGTGCACTCTACCGCGGCAAAAAACCCGTGTACTGGTGCCCGAAAGACCGGACAGCCTTGGCTGAAGCCGAAATCGAATACGCCGATCACACTTCGCCCTCGATTTACGTGCGTTTCCCCATGGTCGACTTCGATCCGGGCGTGCTGAACGCGAGTTTGTCCGGCAAAGCGCTGAGCTTGGTTATCTGGACTACAACTCCGTGGACCATCCCGGCCAACTTGGCGGTTGTTGCCTATCAAAAGCTGAAGTACGTTGCCGTGCCTGCTCCGGGCAAGGACGGAGAATACCTGCTTGTGGCCGAGGGTTTGGCCGAGAAGTTCTTACGTGCCATCGGAGCCGAGAGTGATCCGGCCACATGGATCGCTATCGAAGAGGAGAACTTCCTGGCGATCGAAGGCGCGAGCTACAAGCATCCCTTTGTCACAGAGAAGAAGACTGAAAACGACTTCAAGGTGTGGTTTGCCGACTACGTTACGCTTGAGCAAGGCACTGGTCTTGTGCACACGGCCCCCGGACACGGCGTGGACGATTACAAAACCGGTGTTGCCCATGGACTTGAGGTCTATGCGCCCATCGACAATGCCGGGCGTTTCACCGACCAAGTACCGCAGTGGCAAGGGCTCAAGACGCCCGAGGCCAATCCCAAGATCGTCGAGCTATTGCACGAGACAGGCTTCTTGCTCAACAAACCGGGCGAGAGCATCGGACACAGCTACCCGCATTGCTGGCGCTGCAAAGGGCCGGTGCTCTTCCGCGCTACCGATCAGTGGTTCCTGTCTATCGATCACAATGACCTTCGCGGACGCGCGCTAGCAGCCATCAAAGAAACCAAGTGGGTTCCCGCCCACGGCGAAGGCCGTATCCACGGCATGATCGAAAAACGTCCAGACTGGGTGCTCTCGCGCCAGCGTCTTTGGGGAACACCGATCCCGGTTTTCTACTGTACTGAGTGCGATGAGGTTCATGCCGAGTCCACCACTATGGATTTCGTCGCAGAACTCTTCTTAGAAAAAGGCGGCGACTGCTGGTACGATTTGCCAACTTCTGAGCTTATGCCCGAGGGCGTAACCTGCAAGTGTGGCAGCACCAGCTTTGAACCTGAGCGCGCCATTGTCGATGTTTGGTTTGAATCCGGCTGCTCATGGCTAGCCGTGGCAGCCCAGCGGGAAGAGCTCGGGGATCCAGATCTCTATCTCGAAGGCTCCGACCAACACCGCGGCTGGTTTCACTCTTCGCTTCTCGTCGGACTGGGCGTGGCCAACAAGGCTCCGTACAAGACCGTGCTCACCCATGGATTTGTTTTAGACGAGAACGACAACCCCTACTCCAAGAGTGCCATCGAACGTGCTCGCAAAGCTGGCAAAAAAGTCAAATACGTCCCGCCGAACGACGTTATCAACAAAAGTGGTGCCGAGATTTTCCGTCTCTGGGTTGCCTCAGTCGAGTTCCGAAAGGACATGCCCTACACGGACGAAGTTCTCAAAGGACTCACCGACTGGTACCGCAAGTTCCGCAATACTAGCCGCTTTATGCTGGGAAATCTTCAGGGCTATAGTCCAACAGAACATCCCCTAGAGACCGCCGAGTTGTCACAACTGGACAAGCTGGCTATCGCCCGGCTCAACGACCTTGTCGCCCGCGTATTGACCTCGTACGAGAACTACGAATTCCACACCGTGTATCGCGCGCTAGTAGATTACGTGGCAGTGGACCTGAGTGCTCTCTACCTCGATGTGGTCAAGGGCAACCTCTACTCAGACCGTACAGACGCTCCCCGAAGGCGCGCCACTCAAGCCGTGCTCTTCACCATCACCTCGGCCCTCACTCGCATCGCGGCGCCGATTCTCAGCTTTACCGCCGAGGATATTTGGCAGTACATGCCCGATTGGGAAGGCAAAGCAGCGTCGGTGCATCTGTGCGACCTGCCCGAAGGTTCACTGATGGACAAGGACTCGCCCGAGATGGCTCTGTGGAATACCTTCAAGCAATATCGCGACGCTTGCGGCAAGTCCTTAGAAGAGTTCCGAGCCCAGAAACATCGCTCTGAAGACGCTTGTGTGACCATTCACGCGGCCAAGGCAGATCGCGAGATGCTTGGGGCTCATCTCGATGACTTCGCCGAACTCATCATCGTTTCCAAGGTGATTCTCGGCGATCGCGATGACGGCACAATCGAAGTGTCCGATGCACCCGGGACTCGCTGCGAGAGATGCTGGCGATGGTACGAGAGCATGTCCGACAATCCAGATCTATGCTCGCGCTGCGCTGACGCAGTCGCAAGTTGAAACCAATCCTCTTCCAAGGAGGTGCACTCGAACTGCCCTCCTATTTGGTGATGATCATGTTCGGCTTCTTCGCGGCGATCTTCATCGCCCGCCGCGATGGAGAAGCCATGGGCTTTGACGGGGTCTCGGTAGCCGACCTAGGCATTCTGATGTTGATTCTCGGCATCCTCGGCGCCAGGCTCTTGGCCGTACTCACAGACGGCCTGCTGATGGACTTTGTGCATCTTTGTACGGATTCAACCTTGGTAGAGGCTGTCGACACACAGGTCAGAATTTGCCAAGAAAACAGCGATTGTGGATTCGAGTACCTCTGCAACCTCGATGTCCGCGAAGAAGTCCTTGCCGGCACTAAGGCAAGTATGTGCTACCCGCCCACGGACTGTTTGGCGGCGCTCAAGTTTTGGCAGGGCGGCTTAACGTTTTACGGCGGGCTGCTTCTAGCGGTCCCTGGCGGACTGTGGTTTGCCAAACGCCGCAAGATGGGCGGACTCAAAACAGCGGATTTGCTCGCGCCTTCTCTCATGCTCGGACTGGCTCTCGGACGAGTTGGCTGTTTCTTAAATGGCTGCTGCTACGGTGCCCAAACCGAGGGTCCACTGGGGGTGCAGTTTCCTGGCCACGCCTTTGGTAGACACCCGACACAGCTCTACGAGAGCGTATTTGCCTTCAGTCTCTTTATTGTCCTTCGTCACGTATTGCGACAACGCACTCGCGGTGAGGGTGAGCTCTTCGGCTATTTGCTCTGCTTCTACGGGATATTTCGCGTGGCGATAGAGTGGTTGCGCGACGACAAACGCGGCGGATTGGCCATGCTTTCGACCTCACAACTCATTTCCATCCCGCTCATTGCCATCGGCGGTTGGCTCATCTTTCGTGCTCGCCGCGGCGCGTCGCCAAGTAAAGATGAAATAGGTACTATTAAATACTAACCCCATCACCATCGCCCAGCTTGAGGTACAATCGCGTCATGCGCCTCCCGATTTTGCTAGCACTCGCCCTGGCCACAGCAAGTGGTTGTACCGATGAAGAAGCACGAGTTGTTCAAACCGGTGGTGGAGGAGGAGGAGGAGGGGGAGTCGGCGGAAACAGTGACGCTGGCCCGAGCGGAAGCGACGCCAACGTAGAACTAGAACTGAGTGGAAGCGTCTGCTTGGTTACGGACATGCGCGACCCCTTTCTGTGCCCTCAGACCACCAGCTTGGAAGGAATTGAAATTCGCATCGCTGGTACTACAATCTCGACCCTCAGCTCAGCAAGTGGAGCATTTTCGTTAGCTGCTCCAGGCATAGACACATACAATTTGCAGATTGCCTACGGCGACACAGACGGATACCGTGATGTTCTGATGCCGGTGTCTGTGTCCTCTGGTGGCGTTGAGAACGTCAGACTGCCTGCAATCCCGGACAGCTTTTGGCTAGATCTCACCACCGCTGTGGGCGTCGCCGAAAGCTCCGACTCCACAGGACTCGCTGTATACTTTCAATCCAGTGAACCCCCCTTCGCTCCAATCTCCGGAGTTGAGCTAAGTGCGGTTGGTGCCAATGCAACCCTCTACGACGGGCCGCTTGGGATCAATGACTGGAGCCCAAGCGGTCTTACAGGTGCAAGCGGCACTGCCTTAGTTCTAGGACTGCCCAACGATACTGCCACCACACAGTTCGATGTCTCAGGCGCATTGTCTGCGCGAACGATTTCCGATGTACCGATCGATCCGAATGTTCTCACAATCGTCCAGATAATCACCCAATAGCAGAATACTACGCTTGCGGGAGCATCACCACTCGGTGACACTTGCGCCATGAAAAAAACGATTTTCCTCAGTAGCATTGTGTTAGCCACGAGCTTGGCTTCCTGCAAAAAAGACGACTCAGCTGCGGACAAGGGCGCGGACAAAGAGAAGACAAAACCCGCTCCTGCGGAAGTCAAAGGCGCAGAGGGTACGAAGGTCACCCCCGACGAGAAAGCTCCAGAAGAAGCCGCAAAGCCCGTGGCTACCGACTCCGCTGAAGTCAAAGCGAGCGCGACAATCGAAAGCAAGTCGGGCAGCAAGGTCACAGGAAGCATCAGCTTCACAATGAAGGGCGACAAAGTTTGGGTTGAAGCGAAGCTTACCGGCTTAACTCCTGGTGAGCACGGATTTCATGTTCACGAGAAAGGAGACTGTAGCTCGCCCGACGGCAAGAGCGCAGGTGGACATTTCAACCCCTCTAGTGTCGACCACGGTGGCCCGGACATGGAGATGCATCACGCTGGTGACCTCGGAAACATCGTTGCCAACGCTGAAGGTGTGGCCGAGATGAAAGTTGAATTGCCAACCAGCTTCCTCTCCCTCGATGCCAAGGCGGACAACAACATTATCGATCGCGCTGTCGTCGTACACGGTGGCACCGACGACTTGAAATCACAACCCTCGGGCGCAGCGGGCCCACGGGTAGGCTGTGGCGTAATTAAGAGTTTGTAGTAGGGCTGGATTTCAGCCCCCAAAAAAGCGACCGCCGCTCTAGGAATGTGGTGTTAAATACACCAAATTCCTAGCATCTTGGGGCAAGGCCCCAATAACTAGGAGATTGTGTTTTAGACAGAAAAACACCAATCTCCTAGAGTTCAGTTATGTCAAAATCCACTTCGTAGCTGACTTCAAAGTCTCCGAAGTTCCATACGGGAATTGGAATAATTTTCAATTCAATTCTCGATGGCAAGTCGGTTGTGAGTGCGTTGAAGGTGGTAAATCGATTGGCCGGATCGGTCCCATTGTCGTCAAACGCGATGTTCTCAAACGAGATACCCGTGCCCTCAAGCTGAAAGCCATCGAAGGTGTACTCGCCTTTGACCGATTCAAATATGGTGTAGTTGTCCAAGCTGCCATCGGCTGTCACCGTTGCCCACTCGCCGGTTGATCCGTACTCTCTATAGGACAATACGAATCCGTACAGCGTCGTGTTGAAACTAACCCAAGAAGTAGACTGCGCGATTTCAAATTCGTTTAGGCCCGAGTCGTAGATATACCCCTCCGAGTAAATCGTCACGGAGCTGTCATCCTTCTCTTCTAGCAACATGGTGGCTGTATGCTGTCCGGCGCTAACGGTCGTGCTAGCGCTCGATACGATGACAAGAGCGCGTCCAGCCAAATCATCGCTTCTATCGCCTGAGCCAAATTCGGATGACTCCTCCTCTGCGCATGCGGTGGCCATTCCTGCCGCAAGAAAACAAAGTGCACTGAACAGTAAGCGTTGTTGAATCATGAGAAACCACTATAGCAACAGTGGTACCAAGAATTACAGCACCGCTACACCACTGCATCTCGAAGTTGTGAAAGCTGCAAGTGATGACAATGTCTGTGTTTTCCCTACTGCGATCCCGCACTTCAAGATATCGATAGAAGCCCTCAACAGCATTTCTTCCAGGAGTTCGCCGTTTCTAGGGTTGCACCAGTTGCACCGCCTTGGGTTGCACCAGTTGCACCAGTTGTCCGGGATCAAACTCCGGCAGCGATGTACCAAATGAATACCGCTGGCACAGCGAAGCCCGCTCCCAAGAACCGCTTGCCGCGGCCCTCGATTCCACGTTTCCCCTTCATCATGAAGATACCGGGTGAGCGCTAGCAAGACTAGCAGCACAGCAAAGCCGTCCGCAATCCAGGTCCAGGCGCCCTTTATCGAATTGAGGTGCAGTGCATTGAGCTGATACAGAACCGGACGAGTGCTAACCCGCTTGAAAAGCCCCTTGCCGGTTTCAATATTTATCATGACCTCTTCTGTGGTGGTCAAGAAGACGCGAAACTGCGTGTCGGTCTCCATAAAATGCCCTTTGACACGCTGGGCTGCAATGCCCAGAGCAAGAGTGACTTGATCTTGCATCTCGGAGTAGCTCCCATGTATC
>JAESTW010000447.1 GCA_016763395.1 Kofleriaceae bacterium | reverse complement strand
CTGCGATAAAAAGCCAGAACTGGACGGTACTCCGCGCTGAAAAGACACTCGCGAAATCACGCCCAGACTAGGAGGCTGGTGTTCTACGCCAGACTAGGCCTCGTCGCTATCCTCGTCATGTTGCGCTGCCAAGGCTGACAAAACCGAGGCATCCTCAAGGGTTGTGACATCGCCCTGCACTTTTGTTCCCGAGGCCAAGTCCCGCAAGAGGCGGCGCATGATTTTGCCAGAACGGGTCTTGGGCAAGGCGTCAGCAAAGCGAATCTCTTCCGGTCTAGCAAGCGCTCCAATTTCTTTGGCCACGTGTTGCCGCAACTCGATCGCCAACGCATCGCTGGTCTCTACTCCACCCATCGGGGTGACAAAGGCTACGATCACCTGGCCTTTGAGCGCGTCCGGCTTGGCTACAACTGCGACTTCAGCAACCTGGGGATGCGACACTAGGGCACTTTCCACTTCCATCGTACTGAGCCTATGACCACTGACGTTGATGACGTCGTCCACTCGGCCCATGACCCAGAAATAGCCATCCTCATCGCAACGAGCACCATCACCAGCGAAGTACACACCATCAATTTCCCCAAAGTAGGTTTTTGTAAAACGCTCATGGTCACCGTAGATCGTTCGCAACATCGATGGCCATGGCTTGTCGATAACCAAGAAGCCACCCGCATTGGTATCACAGGGCTGCCCTTCGCGATTCACGATCTTAATCGACACTCCCGGCAATGCACGCGTGCACGATCCGGGTTTTGTGGCAATGGCGCCCGGCAGTGGACTTACCATGATCGAGCCGGTCTCGGTTTGCCACCAGGTATCGACGATTGGGCAGCGATTTCCACCGATGCGCTCTCGATACCACTCCCAGGCTGCAGGATTAATCGGTTCACCAACGGTTCCAAGTAGCCGCAAGCTCGACAGATCGTGCTTGTCCGGCCACGTATCGCCCCAGCGCATAAATGCCCGAATCGCGGTCGGCGCCGTGTAGAGAATCGTCGCTTTGTGCTTTGCGATAAGCTCCCAAAACCTGTCCGGCTCGGGATGATTGGGAGCCCCTTCGTACATCAGCGTGGTCGTGCCGTTGAGCAGCGCCCCGTACACGACGTAACTATGTCCGGTTATCCAGCCTACGTCAGCGGTACACCAAAAGATGTCGTCGTCTTTGATATCGAAAACCAACTTGGTCGACTGATAGACGCCACACAT
This sequence comes from Kofleriaceae bacterium, assembly GCA_016763395.1. Lineage (GTDB taxonomy): Bacteria > Myxococcota_A > Polyangia > Haliangiales > Haliangiaceae > NORP324. Next base: position 7,440 of record JAESTW010000447.1, on the reverse strand, counting down.
GTAGCCGCCAGTGGTGTGCAGAATCCCCTTTGGCTTTCCGGTCGTACCACTTGTGTAAAGGATAAAGAGCGGATGCTCCGAATCCAGGGCCGGCGCCTGATGTTCCGAGCTCGCCGCCGCCATGAGATCGTGGTACCAATGATCGCGCTCATTGTCCCAATTCACCTCGTTTTTGCAGCGCTGAACGACAATAACTCTCTCCACGGGAGTCTTTTCCAGAGCCTCGTCGACGTTCTTCTTTAGCTCGAGCACACTGCCACGCCGATAGCCGCCATCGGCAGTAATCACCGTGGAAATACCAGCATCTGCGATTCGGTCGGACAAGGATCCGGCAGAGAAGCCGCCGAAGATCACCGAGTGAATTGCCCCAATTCGCGCGCACGCTAGCATCGCGATCGCAGCTTCGGGGATCATTGGCAAGTAGATAGCAACTCGGTCACCGGACACGACTCCCATGCCCAAGAGCGCATTGGAGAATCGGCACACTTCTGCGTGTAACTCGGAGAAACTCAGTTTGCGGACATCGCCCGGCTCGCCTTCAAAGAGAATTGCAGTCTTGTCCCCGAGACCTTTGGTGATTTGATGATCGAGGCAGTTGTACGCCAGATTGGTCTCGCCGCCGACAAACCACTTGGCATCGGGAAGCTCCCAGTGAAGCACTTGCTCCCACGTTTTATGCCAATGCAGCTCAGAGGCTACCTCGGACCAGTAGCCTTCCGGATCCTCATCAGCTCGTTTGTACAGCGCCTCGTACTCTTCTGTGCTAGCAACACGTGAGGACTCAGAAAATTCCCTAGAGGGAGGAAAACTTCGATTCTCTACCAGTACCGATTTAATGTCTGACATGCAATGCCCTTATGGTTTAGAGACGGTGGCGATCGCGTCGATTTCAACACGAACATCGAGGGGCAGACGACTCACTTGAATCGTTGCCCGGGCGGGTGGTGCACTCTCAAAACTCCTAGCGTACACCTCATTAACGGCCTGAAAGTCGTCCATGTCCGCGAGGTAAATCGTGGTCTTAACCACCTGTGAAAATCCGCTGCCAGCAGCATTCAAAACTGCTTCGAGATTTTTCAGCACCTGCTCAGTCTGCTCGACGACTCCTCCGCCAACGACTTTGCCAGTCGCTGGATCGATGGCGATTTGCCCCGAGCAATACACCATATTCGATGCGACAACTGCCTGGGAATAAGGGCCCAACGCAGCGGGCGCGCTTTCTGTGTGAACAACCTTTCTGGTACTCATTGACCAGATGCTAACCCCTCATGCTAGGGTGCGCGCGTGACAGAGGGACTAAAACCAGAGCTTGAGTCCGAGGACTTCTTTTCTCGATTTGGAAAATGGATCATACTGGGCATTGTTCTCAGCTTTCTGGGCGGGATCGCCCTCTTCGCCACACTGGGAATGCAGCGAATCGGGGATCCAATCCCTATAGATGCGGCTCCGAATTATTTTATGGCTGACGCAGGGCCAGACACCATACGATAATTTGTTCGTTGTCGAGGGCACTGAGGCTGTTGACAGTTATTTCGATACCAGCTACAAATATCGCATTGCGAGCGTAGCTCAGCGGGAGAGCGCCGCCTTCACACGGCGGATGTCGTAGGTTCAATCCCTACCGCTCGTACCAAATACTCCTGGTAGTCGGTGTAGTACGTCATCTACAATGACTGCCGATGAGTCGTCGCCCGGTATCACGCCTACTACTGCCGATCGTGGCAGTCTTGGGTTGCTCAGCGCCCGCGATCAGCGATGAGGACTGTGGCGAATCGGTCATCTTGAGGATGATGTCGTACAATTTGGCCAATGAGCAGGGCGAGAAACTCGACGTAATCGCGGCGCACATTATCAATACCGATCCAGATTTTATCGCAGTGCAAGAATGTGCATGCACCGAACTACTAGATCGTTTGCCGGACAAATACCAAATCACGGAAGACCCGCAGTCGGGAGTCACCATTGTCTACAATCAAGATGTTTGGCTAAAACTGAACACAGACTTTGTAACTCTCGGACAAAATGACGACGGTTGGGGCGATCGAGTGTTGCATTGGGCCCGCTTTAGTCACCGCGACACCGGACACTGTGTAAATGTATACAGTACCCATTTCTGCGTACCAATTCGAAATACCGACGATCAGTGCGATGAAGCAAAGCAGCTCTCCTACCTAGACAAGAGCCTGGATTTTATCCAGCAACGGCAATCTCCCATGGCCCCGTCCCTTTTTGCTGGCGACTTCAACGTGTTTGTTGGGTTTGAAGACGGTGAAGTAGTGCGCTCGCTAAAGGCCGAAGGCTTTGTCGACACCCTGCGGGAATTCGATGCAACAGACCAAGGGCCCACCTTCCGCGGGAATTCATGGGCACCTGCTGGACGTATCGACTACATTTTCGCGACGAGCCCTTCGGTGGATCTACTTGACGGATATGTCGATCGCGAAAGTGTGCCCGACGGACAAGGATCCGATCACTTCGCCCTCATTTCCACCCTGCGATTCAGTCTGCCCCGATAGGCAACGTAAGCACGAGGCGAATTTCGGCGAGTAAGAATAGCGGATGAAACGGACATGTAGGATATTGCAGTCCACGCAGACTCTCGCCCCAAGTTTTTAGCGATTACTGTGACTAGATTGCCGAAAGTCTGGTCTAACCCGCTGAAAAATGTGCGAGCTCTCACCACTGTGCAAATCGGTAAAGCCACTGGTACTTTGAAACAAAAGCGATTAGCCTTAGCCCATGTCTCCAAAGAAGCGTCGACGGACCCTAGCATTACCCTTCCTAATCACGATTGCATCATCCTCGTGTACGGTACAGACCAGCAACACCCCTCGTCATCAGCCCGTCAATCCCAATGTCCGTCAGTCGGGACAGCACAATACAACTGACGCCAATCACCCTCCGGCGCTCCGTCCGACTCACTCTGACCGAAACACCGACCAACCGGCTGTTTCAGTCAACCCGCCTGCGCCTCGGCCCATAGCCCCAGTGACACCAAGACCAACAGCTGTTGGACCGAATGCAAGGCCTGCCGGACCGAATGCAAGACCTATCGGACCAAACAAAAACGTGGGTACAACCGGTCCTACCGTTCTAGTAAATCCGCCTGCTCCACCAAGCAACAAACCGCGAATCGGTCATAACAAGCCCAAGGCGCCCACCACCACGGGGAATTCCAAATTGGCCGATGCGCCCAAGAATGGCAAAGTCTTTACCCGTAAAGATGGCAGTTGCTGGTGGTCACCGACCGTAGATTGCTCGGACAAAACCCGAACTTGCAATCCGCCCCCTCCGCGCCGTGTGAAGTGCGCGAAATAGAGATACGGTGCGCGGCATCACCGCTGCACCGCCGGGATCGACTACTAACTAGTGCCCACTGGTGGGCACAAACTGCAGATATAAAAGCCATCGTTTGACAAAGCTGATACCTTCGCCGCGCCATGACTTTACTCCAGAAAAGCGATGGACCTTCGCTACTGATTGGCGGTCAGAGCTTACCCATTGCCGGTGAGCAATTCGATAAGTATACCTTGCTCGCGAAACTCGCGACGGGCGGCATGGCTGAGCTATTTGTTGCCCGGCTTAGCGGAGCCGCAGGTTTCAGCAAGACTGTCGTTATCAAACGAATTCTGCCCCACGTTGCTCACGATGAGAACTTTACGCAGATGTTCCTCGATGAGGCTCTCACCTGCGCGCAAATCACGCACCCCAATGTTTGCCAAGTATTCGAACTCTGTGAATCAAATGGCAGCCACTTTCTGGTTCTTGAACACCTGGAGGGAGCGACCGTAGGCGACTTGATACGGCGCTGCATTGCCGCCGAACAACAGCTGAACTTGCGACTGGCAGCGGGCATCATCGTACAAGCTTGCGATGGCCTTCAGGCGGCCCACGAACAGGTTGATGATGAGGGCAAGAGTATCGGTCTTGTTCATCGAGACATCTCGCCGGCCAATCTATTTGTAACCGTGCACGGCATCGTCAAAGTCCTGGATTTCGGTATCGCCAAGGCTGCCTGGATGTCCAGAAAAACTCGTACCGGAACACTTCTGGGGAAATGCGAGTACATGTCCCCGGAACAAGCACGAGGCGGCGTTCCAGTAGACCGGCGGTCGGATATATTCTCTCTGGGAATTACCGCTTGGGAGCTATTGTGTGGACGGCGTCTTTTTCGACGAGAGACGGAGTACGACACTCTAAAGGCTGTTCTGCGGGCTCCAATCGAAAACCCACGTTCGCTGCGTCCGACGATTCCCGAAGCGCTTGATCAGGCAATCATGTGTGCTCTTGAGCGAGATCGGGAAGATCGATTCCACACAGCCTACGACTTCCGCAAGGCAATCGCAGACTCGTTGCGACCACAAGGAGGCCCAACGCCGATGTGCGATATCGCGCCAGTGATTCGCAAGTCCTTTGCCGACGACATCAAGATCCAGCGAGCCACCGTGCGAGAAGCAGCAGCACTGAGCCAGAAATTCGCGCCGGTATTTCCCAGCCCAGCCTCTCCCAGTTCGCAATCCCCGATTCCAACACCAGTCGAAGAAGAATATTCCGACAAGACCTACGTCAACAAATCGCGCCAGCGAGCACAGAGCCAAGACCCGTCCGAACAAGCAGGATCCGATTCGGACGAGTTTGACAGTAACAAAGTAGAAACAGAGATTCATCTCCCGCGATCGCGTGCTCACAGCCCGGCCCCGGACAAGGGCCAATCAGAGAATCGTCCGGATTCGCATCCCGCTGAGATCAATCCTGCACGCAACGCAATGCCAGCGGCCTCGCCCGCTCCCAAACGCAAAGCCGGAGCCAATATTGGAGTCATTGTTGCGGTGATCCTACTGAGTGCATGTGTGGCCGCTGCTGGAACCTACGTTGCAGTAACCCTGCTAAACAAAAGACGCTCAAACAAAGCAACACCAACGCCTGCCAGCTCAGTCGACTCTGCCGCAAGCTCAATACCGATACCCGCCAAATCCGCAGCCAGTGGGATTGTGGCCCAAGTGACCGCTCTAAACCCCGCAAGCGTAGAGAAGTTGGGAAGTCTGACAATCTCGTCGGCAATTCCAGCCAAGATATACCTATACCCGGACAAGAAGCTCCTGGGAACAACTCCGATACCAAGCGTCGAGCTGCCCGTTGGAACCCACAAGCTCAAGGCCACACTAGACAGTGGTCAGAAGCGTTATTTTCAGGTGGAGATCAAGGTCGACGAGAACACCAATCGACTTCTTAGCAACTGGTGAGCCAGTCGCCAGTCGCCAGTCCCTATCCCCCTTAGTCGCCACCGCCGACAGTGAGGTCGCTGTCGGACAGGCTGCGACGTATGTTTACCTCTTCAGCAATATCCGATTCAGCAATTTCACCACCTACACGGGTTACCACATCGAAGGAACCGTCATCCTCCAAATCGGGTAGCGCTGGGTTTACGGACAGCCCCCCCCTTGAGGTCGCTCCAGCTCGGACACGACTTGGGCGATTGGGTTTGCGCTTGGTCCCCACCCCAGAACTGGGACTGGGACTGGAACTGGGGCGTGGTAGCATAGCCCGAGCAGGCTGACTTGGGGATGCAGGCTTCTTTGTGCCTGTGCCCAACTCTCTACTGGCCGCAGCAGCAATGCACGCCCACAAAACATCAACGGGCGCGTGCTCGGCAAATGCGTCGATTCCCAATGTATCTAAGATTAGTATTGGCCCCATTGAGTCAGCCGCGAGTGCAGCAGTGAGTAGCTGCGCCTTTAGAGCCGTAGGCAACGAACGAGCGAGAACATCCATGGTAACGAATTCAATCAAATCGTCCGGCGAAATCATTGCCGTTTCCAATCCACTGCGAATCGCAACCGCTAAGAACAAACGAGATTCGTCCATTTCTTACTCCTTCTCTTGTTTCGTAAGGCTTCTCGGTCAGCCGCAGCAGCGATACACTCCCATAGTACCTCGTGAGGAATGTGTTCGGCCAAGACTTCGGGGTTTAGCGCTTCCATGATCTTCTCTGGTGTCATTTCGCCGGCTGCCAGGGAAATCTGAAGTACTTGACTCATAATTTCTGGTGGTAAATTGTGAGCCATCACTTCGGGCGTAACATGATTTAGTACCTGTTCCGGCTCAAATATCTCATGCTCAAGGCCCGCTTGAATCATGGAGGAAAACCACTGTTGACGAGCTAACTTCGACACTACCGTAAAACTACCACCTCAGCCGTCCGTGGTGGAAGCGCTCTACGGACGAAAACGAGTGATTTCGAGTCAGACCAAGCCGCCTACAGGTAGCTAAGAGTCTGTGCCCATAGAAGTGGTACTCGCACCGACTACCCACCTTGTCTCAGTACGGCTAACTGAGGATTGGAGCGTCGGTTTTGGTTTCCAACTCCTCCAAGCTCACCCCCGGCGCGAGTTCGATCAAGCGAAACCCGTCCGACGCGACATCGAGAACTGCCAAATCGGTGACAATACGGTCGACGACTCCTTGCGCAGTGAGCGGAAAACTACAGTCTTTTAGCAGCTTCGGGGAGCCATCTTTGGAGTTGTGAGTCATCAGCACGATGAGCCGCTGACAGCCGGACGACAAGTCCATTGCGCCGCCGATTCCCATGGTCTTGCCGCCAGGGATTGCCCAGTTCGCCAGATCACCCTTCATTGACACTTGCATTGCACCCAAAAATGCCAAATCCACATGGCCACCGCGAATCATGGCAAAGCTGAGAGCAGAGTCAAAACAACTACCGCCCGGCAGCACCGTGACTGTCTGCTTTCCGGCGTTGATGAGTTGCGGGTCCTCGTCTCCCTCGTAGGGGAAAGGGCCCATTCCGAGCAGACCGTTCTCACTGTGCAACCACACTTCGTGCTCACTCGGTATGAACCCGGCAATTAGCGTTGGCAGGCCGATTCCGAGGTTGACCACACAGCCTCTAGGAATTTCTCTGGAGGCGCGCTCGGCCATTTCTTCTCTGGTGAAAGGCATCTTAGCTCTCCCTCGCTCTGGTCATCTTGTATTCAAAGGCGTCCTCGTGTGAGCGCACTTCTACAACTCGGTGAACAAACACGCCCGGTACGTGCACATCGTCCGGGTCAATATCCCCGAGCGGAACGAGCTCGTCGAGTTCTGCTATGGAGGTGTCTGCGGCGCTGGCCATCACTGGCATGAAGTTTTGCGCTGTCCGCCAAAATCGAAGGTTGCCAAAACGGTCACCTCGACGCGCGCGCAGTAGCGCGAAGTCAGCACGCAAGGCTCGCTCCAAAACGTACGACTTATTCTCAAACTCTCGAATTTCCTTGCCTTCAGCGACAACCGTACCAACGCCCGTAGGTGTGTAGAAAGCGGGAATCCCGGATCCAGCGGCACGCATTCGTTCTACTAGTGTACCCTGAGGAACAATCTCGACCTTGACCTCACCGCTCTTCATCATGCGCTGCAAATCTTCGTTGTTGCCAACATAGCTGCACG
>JAESTW010000446.1 GCA_016763395.1 Kofleriaceae bacterium | reverse complement strand
GACAAAGCCGCGCAGTGCAGCCGTTTTTTCGTCCAAGTCCTCAACAAGCGCTGCTTTGCCCAGGACCATGGCGGAGCGGTAGTTCATCGAGTGGTGAAAGGCGGACTTTGCCAGCACTAAGCCATCGACATGGGAGACCGTGACGCAGATTGGCGCGCCTTGGGCCAAGACTTTAAGCATACGACTGGCCGGCGCACCGTGGAGGTAGAGCGTGTCTCCCAGTCGTGTGTGAATGGTGGGAATTACGTAGGGTTGCTGATCGACAACAAAGCCGAGGTGGCAAATTCGGGCGGCGTCCAGTATGGCGTAGACCTGCTCGCGATCGTAATTGGCACGTTTGGGAATACGCCTGATTTGTGTGCGTGCTGTTTTCATACTGTGCTTGTAGTTGACCTATGGTCTAATGAAAAGTACCAGATTGCATTCATAATACAGACCAGTTAAAGCGCACATCAGCCATGCCTTGGATTTCCTCTCTCATTTTCTTCTCCGGGCGAAAGCCCAAGTATCAGCAAATCGCCGAGGGCATTGCGCAGGCAATTCAGGTCGGACAACTTTCGCCCGGGCAGCGACTGCCTGGAAGCCGGGCTTTTGCCCAGCAAATTGGAGTGCACCGAAACACTGTTTTACTCGCTTTTGAAGATCTGATAGCGCAGGGATGGCTTACTACGGTTGCACAAAAAGGAACCTACGTTAGCACTTCATTGCCGGAACAGGTTCGCAGGCGCGCAGTGCGTGAGCGTTCTGAGCGTTCTGCTTTCACAATGCCAGCGAGACGATCGATTCGGCGTGTGGTGGAATTTGCGCCCAAGAATACGCTGGACCTGTCCGGTGGTCTGCCCGATTTACGTCTCACTCCAAATGTGGAGCTCGCCAGGGCATTTCGGCGAGCGGTAACTAGGAGCGCTGGGCTTGCGTACGGAGACTGTCAGGGGCACTACGAACTACGGCATCAGCTGGCGAGACTATTGAGTGAGTCTCGGGGCTTGGCAACACAGCCGGAGCAGGTATTTGTAACTCCTGGTAGTCAAGGGGCCCTGTATCTAATTGCGACGGCCCTGGTTAGTCCGGGAGATACTGTCGTGATAGAGCAACTGGGATATCGTCCGGCGTGGAACTGCTTTCGTTTGGCTGGCGCATCGTTGCACGCAATCCCCGTCGATTCGCATGGACTCAATATTGATACACTCGAATCGTATCTGCAGAGCAATCGGATTCGCGCAGTGTATTTAACACCTCATCACCACTATCCAACAACTGCTGTTCTGTCCGCCAGTCGGAGAATGAAGCTGTTGGCCTTGGCCAAATCCTATCGCTTTGCAATTATCGAGGATGATTACGATAACGAAGTTCATTACGCTGGCAAGCCCGTGCTCCCGCTCGCCTCGGCTGACCGGCACGGTAGCGTGATTTACGTCGGTACACTGTCGAAGGTACTCGCGCCCGGACTTCGAATCGGCTACTTGGTTGCTCCTGCAAATTTCCTAGAAAGGGTTGCAGAGATCCGGGAATGTATCGATAGACAGGGTTGTCCGGCCATCGAGATGGCAGTTGCTGAGCTACTCGAAGATGGTGTATTGCAGCGTCACGCTCGAAAAATGCGGCGAGTCTATCAAAGTAGGCGAGATGTACTCGTTTCTGAGCTTGCGCAAGAGTTGGGCGCGCACATCGAGTTTGAGCTGCCCAAGGGCGGATTGGCTCTTTGGATACGTTCAGCGAACTCTGAGGTGGAAGGGTGGGCGACCTCGGCGAGAAAGCAAGGGCTGCATTTTCATACGGCCAAACACTACGCTTGGGGGGCGAGAAGTCCGGAGGCGTTTCGCCTGTGTTACGCAAAGTCGACGGAGGAGGAACTGCGAAGCGCCGTGAAGATACTAAGTGCCTCGCGTCCGAGCTAGCAGCGCAATCCAACTACGTGTTGCTAGCGCCCATGAAACTCTCGTACCTGTTTGAATAGAATCTCACCGTTGGAATAAGTCTTAAGCTCCATGTCGAGGGCAGCGGGCTTTTCTTGGCTGTTGGAGACTTGGTGGCATTTACGCTTTTTCCCATTGACCACAAAGTAGCTGGGTTTCGCCTCACAGTAGGCTTCCTCAATCGTCCGGGCCACCGCGACAATTTCTCGCATGGTTTTTGTCGACAGAATCGGCGTTGTACGCTTCTCCTCGCCAACCCGAGGACGGGCAAATTGCAGTACGGAGGGCGCGGGAACAGAGCGCAATTGAAAGAGCAAGGTGGTTAGCTCCGATAGGGTCCCAGGCTTGGGATTGGTAACCAATCCATTCTTTTCCTGTGTGGACAATTGGTAGCCATAGACTGTCGGCGCATTCAGTACCCGAGTAAAGAGTACGGAGTTTGCCTCAATCTTGCCTTGAGATGAATTCTTAGGGTGTTTGTAGGAGGGCACAACCGCCAGTCCCATATAGGCTCCTCGGTGGTCAAATCGCCGAAAACTCCGCTCGCGAACAGCGCGAAGATTCCAAAGACTGCCGTATGCCGCCTTGATCGCACAGGCAACACTCTTGGGAGACAGTGACTCTTTGACTCGATACCTGGTCTTTTGGGAAACTCGCACACAGGGAGCATCTGCCGATTCAGCGTCGGATTTTGAGAGTACCGCGGAATAAGAATCGTGAAGTCCAGCCCCATTGAAGGAGGGGATGTCTTCGACATTTGCGCTCGAACGGAATTTTAGTTTCTTAAGCGTTTGCCTCGGGAAGGTCTTTGCGTAGCGCCGCTTCAGCTTGTGGATTGAGCGTTGCAATCGAGCGTACATCCCAGGCGGGAAGTGCGCATGCAAGAATCCGTCTTGCACGTTTCGGACAAGTGTGCGCAGTTCGGGGGAACTGAGTTTCGCGCGGCTTCCGACTTCGCTTTCGATGAGTTTTGCGAGATTTGCGGCGAACACAGGATCACGCTGACTGTTGAATTCTACAAATTCTAGGTAGTAGGAAATAGGCACTGCAAAACCAAGCGGAGTCAGCCTATATCCGAGTTTCTGTTGCACCGTGCTTCCTTCACCGACAACGTCTTGGTGCGCGAGAAACCCCAGCCCGGCCGCCTTGCCTCCATAGCGGGCTGCCACCTTCAAACAGCTCGCAGGAACCGTATTCCGGCACATGGTGTCAAACTTGCGTATTGCTCCTCCCATGATAGCGGGCGGCATTTTCCAGCTTCGTCCAGCCAGTTGCTCGTTGAGCTTTTTCTCAACGATTTCCCGGGTGGAAAGCTCGAAACTGTACTCGGT
>JAESTW010000445.1 GCA_016763395.1 Kofleriaceae bacterium | reverse complement strand
TCTACATTGGTGCATGCGGCATCACCAATTTACTTCGGCAGATGGATCTATATCAATGGCCCAGCACGAGAAACTATGATTTTAGAGACACGTCAGATACTAATACCGGCGTTGAAACGGACGCCCTACTAGCCTTCAGGCCAGAAGCACCACTGACCAACTCTGTGTCACCTATCAGCATATCGCTGCGCCATGCCTCGGTTCTTGGTCACTTCTGCAAGAGCGTCGGACAGTTCAGCCTGTCTGCATTGCTTTGCTGTTCGAGTTGATTCCCATCACTAGTCCTCAATCCATCGAAAAATTGGTGGTCAATTGGTGGCCAGTCGCCAAAAGGCAGTGTTCCACTTCTGCTGTTCTGACCGAGAACGCAAAAAAACGCTAACACCATCTCGGTATTAGCGTTCTTCGGTAACGTCCAGGCGGAGCCTGGAAATTCAGCAGAGGTGACACCCAGATTTGAACTGGGGATACATGGTTTTGCAGACCATTGCCTTACCACTTGGCCATGCCACCTAACGAGATCTCTCTCGCGATTCCGCATATCTACCGCATCTGGCGGCATGCTTGCAAGTGCTTTTCGCGGCAAATGGCTAGGAATGACAACTTTGCGATAGACTCTTGGCATGAAACGACGTGATGCACTAAAAGCCATGGGTACGCTCGCAGGTGCGGCTGGCCTGTCGAAGCTTATGGGCTGCTCTTCCGATTCTGCAGACCGTCCCGGGATCACCAACTTGGTCATCCTGTGCATGGAAAATCGCAGCTACGATCACTACCTCGGAGCGCGCACCTTAGAGGGGCTAGGTGGTGATGGGCTTCTGGCAACCATGTCCAACCCGGCGCAAAACGGCGACTCGGTGCCGGTCTTCCGCGAATCGGTCGCGGCATTTCCAGATCCGCCTCACAGTTGGGCGCAGTGCCGCACGCAATATAACCAAGGGCAAATGGATGGATTTCTGAGCGAGTATCAGCGGACACGTGGTAGCGGGGTGCCGCCGCATGTCATGGGCTACTTTCAGCGCGAAGATCTGCCCTTCAGTTGGGCTCTGGCGGACGCTTACGCTACCAGCGACCGGTGGTTCTCGTCCCTGCTCGGTCCGACATGGCCAAATCGCATGTATTTGCATTCCGGACAAAGCGGCGGACTCACAGAAAACATCTTACCAACCAATGGCGGCATTGACTGGCCCTCGATTCACCATCAACTGAACCAGGCAGGTATCGACTGGGGTTATTATTATCAAGATCTTCCCTTTGTTCCGCTCTTCAAAGACCTGGACACTACTGGCCGAATTCACCGGGTCAATAACGATTTTTGGAAAGACGCAGAAGAAGGCACCCTGCCCTCAGTGACTTGGCTCGAGCCCAACTTCGATCTAAACGACGATCATCCGCCGCATCACCAGCAGCTCGGACAGCAGTTCATGGCTTCGGTCTACGCTGCACTGGCTCAAAGTCCGCAGTGGGAGAACTGCATGCTGGTCATTACCTATGACGAACACGGCGGGTTCTTCGACCACGTACCACCACCCAAGGCCAGTGATGAGCGAGCCGCTCAAGGATTCGATCAACTTGGCGTCCGAGTCCCGGCATTTGTTGCCGGTCCCTACGTCAAGCAAAACTACGTCAGCTCCATTGTCCGAGATCACTGCAGCGTACTCAGCCACATCAGTGGACTCTACGAATTATCCCCATTAACCGATCGAATTGCGTGGGCGCCAGATTTGAGTGACTTTATCGATCTAGATCGCCTGGACGCGAGAGAACCGGCCGCGCCAGTCACCATGCCCGAGGTCTTCGTCAGCGAGAAGGCGCTTATCGCAGCGTGCGAAAACAAGGCGCCAAGTCAGCCTGAGTTGGCAGCGCTGGCGGATGCGGGTTTCTTCCCCAATGGGATGGACTTGCGCCACCTTCGCCGTGACGACGCCTACGCCATTGCAGCGGCAGCGCAGAAACTCGGGGTCGGTGGCATCCGCGACTAGTCGCCCACAGCGCACGAAATGCGCCTCTACTACACGGGGCTCCGCATAACTGCCGACGCAATCTATGGTAATTTCTTCATTGCAAGGTTGAATCTTTCAAGCTTAACCACTGTCTGATTCTAGATCCCATATCGCAGGAGACACTTATGAAGCGCAGTCTACTTCTCGCAACCACTATCCTCTTTGGCATCGCTGGCATTCAGTCAGCGGACGCGCAAGGCCGTCGTCGAAATGAACGAGTTATCATTTCCATGCAGGTTAACTCGTGGAGCCCACAAAGCGGACCTGCTGGCACCGTGGTCACACTCAATGGCAAAGGCTTTACGAGAAAGACTCAGATCCTCGTCGGCGGCAGGCTGGTTCGTCCGACTAGTATGGGCGCCTCTGCGATCTCCTTTCGTATCCCCGCCTCCGTCGGAAATGGGCAAATCGTGTTGCGAAAACCAGGTTCCGCCGATGACTACTTGGTTGGGAACTTCCAGGCGGCGGTGTCCCCACAAGTCCTCAGTTTTGCGCCAAACTCGGGCACGCCCGGTACTCGAGTTCAGTTGCGTGGCCGTGACCTCAATGGTGTCCGGCGAATCACACTCGGAACAACTCCTATCAAGATAAACCGAGTTGACCCTCGAGGCGGAAGCCTTGTTGTCACCATTCCACCCGGCGCGAGTTCCGGTTTCTTTACACTCTATGATGAGCGCGACACCGCAATTCGAAGTCGAAACGCATTCACGATCGTAGCACCAGCGCCCTACGTATCTGACTTCTCGCCCAGACATGGTCCGCCGAGCTCGACTGTCCGAATAACAGGAGGCAACTACGGCAACGACGTTCAGGCCTACTACGGCCGCTACCCAATGAAAATTCTGCGTCGAGGCGCTGGTTGGCTCGACGTGGAAATTCCCGCCCGGGCAAAGCGCGATCAAGCAATTCACGTCCGAAGTCCACGCGGTGGCCAACGAAGTAAAATTCTCTTTGTTCTAGAGTACCCAGCCTTCGTCAGCGCCTACTCACCTGGCTGGGGCGCAGTCGGTACTCGCGTTCAATTGCGTGGTAAAAACTTCATGGCCGGAGACCAAATCACCATTGGCGGACAAGCCTGTAAAATCTTGCAACTGCAAGGCAATCAAATCACCATCGTGGTGCCACACAACGCCCAAACAGGAGCTATCTCGATTGTTCGAGGCGGGCAAGTCCTAACAGCGCCGGGGACCTTTGAAGTTGTCTATCCACCCCGTATTACCGACCTCACTCCCTACGAAGGCGCCCCCGGAACTCGCGTGATCGTCCGCGGAGAAGGCTTTCAAAACTCACTCTTTTTCCTTGGAAGAACTCCTATTCGAGCCAATTGGATCAAGGGCAACCAGATGCAATTCACGGTTCCACCGAAATCTAAAAGTGGACTCTTTCGGGTGGTATCTCGAGGCGGCGAATCCAGCTCTGTCCAACCCTTTCGAGTTTGGAACTTCCCACGAATCTCCCGAATCTCTCCTGCTCGCGGCGGATACAACACTCAGATTACGCTAAGCGGAAAAGCGCTGGCAAATGCCGAGACAGTGCTTCTCGGTGGCAAGGCGATGCCAGTAGTTTCACGCTCTCGTGATCAGATTGTTGTCCGAGTCCCGCGAGGCGCTACAAGTGGTCGCATCAGCTGGGTTGCCTTCGGACAAACTAGGCCGACTCGCTGGAGTTTCTCCGTCATTGCTCCTCCCCTGCTCAGCAGCTTCTCGCCTCAGGAAGGGGGGGCAGGTACGCTGGTCACTGTTCTTGGAAAAGGGTTTGACGCCAAAGCCCAAGTCTTCTATGGCAGTCAGTCAGTCCGAGTTCAACGGCGAACCCCGACGAGCCTGCAATTTCGCGTTCCCGGCAATGTCACCAAGAGCGAATACATCACTATCGATGGCGAAGGCGGACGGATACAATCCCGTGCACTATTCGGCTACGTTGCAATCCCGACGATTCGCAGTTTCTGGCCTTCGCGCAGCAAACCCGGTGCAGAACTGAACATCCTTGGACAATCGTTGACGATAAACACCGTGGTCAAAATCGGACAAGTCGCAGCACGGAATCTCGGCCTCAACCCAGACGGCTCGCTTCGAGTGGCGATTCCAAACAGTCTCGCGCCCTCAAGATACACAGTATCGGTACAGTCTCGAGGACTGCGCGCCACTGCTCGCAAAACCCTTCAAATCGACGGCTGGGCGCAGGTATACGACATTCGCCCACGTATCGCTCGCATCGGCCAAACCATCATGCTCAACGGCAGCGGCCTCTTCGATGTGGGAATTTTCTACGGCCAAATTGAAATGCCGGTTGTCAAACGAGACCGTCGAGGACGACGAATCTGGGTGCAGGTGCCAAACGATTGTACGGGCCGTAGCGTGCTTACGATTGACGATAACGGCCATCGGGCGAATTCCCTGGTAGAGCTGGAGATTGCAGCGCCGAGGCGTCCCATCGATATTCGCGATCACAGAGGCCGCAAGAGACCTCTTCCCCGACGACCCCGACGACCCCGACGACGATAGCGATAGACTGCTGGGGAACAGAACACCCCTCAGTGAAAATTACTCTTTACTGTAGGGCGTATTCACTGGGGACGAGCTTCAAATGGGGCTCCTGAGTTGTGATAGAGTAGGCCTGTGGGGATTGTATCGACTCGGGTTGTCTTACTGCTTTCGTTGCTCGGACTAGCGAGCTGCACTTTCGATACAAGTAACGCCTCTGGGGTCTCTGATGGCCCGGAAGCAAGACTTGACGCGTCGCTTCCCGATGCTGCCCCACCTTGCCAAAGCACTGACCAAGCTGGTGTTGACGTGTCCGAATCAACGCTGGAGCTAGTCGAAGGAGGCCCCAACCGAACCTACGAGCTGCGCCTGCGCTCACAGCCGTGTTCCATCGTACACGTGACTATCGATGGTGGAGCGGATCTTCTTCTAAGCACAACGACAGCAATGTTTGCGGTTGCTCAGTGGGATCAGCCGCAGACTATCACCGTAGCGGCGACACACGACTTCCTGCCGGAGGGCGCTCATACCGCTACGATTGTGCAACAGGTAATAAGTTCGGACGAGAGCTACAACGGCTCAGCAGTCAACAACGTAACTGTGTCGATCGCGGACAGAGCGCATCTTACCCTCATCTCGATCGGCATGGACAACCAGGGCGCCGAAGATGACTGTGACGAAGC
>JAESTW010000444.1 GCA_016763395.1 Kofleriaceae bacterium | reverse complement strand
CGAACTTGATGAACAAATCAGTTTGCGTGAAGCGGAAGTCGAGACTCTGCGCACCGAAGTGCATCGCCGGAAATCGAGGTTGCTCAGCTTGCGCGAGATTCACGATAAGTACGAAGGCTTTGCCCGTGGCACTCGAGCTGTTATGCAGAATACCGAGAGTTTGGCCGGACAAGACGACTTCGAGATTCACGGACTGGTAGCGGATGTTTTGACAGCGCCAGAGCAACTGGAAGTCGCAGTCGAAGCAGCGTTGGGAGACCGGCTGGGTGGAATTTTGGTCAACAAGGCCGAAGTCGGATTGAAGGCGATCGAATACCTAAAAGCAACCTCCGCTGGGCGTTCGGCGTTTGTACCATTTGCTGCCCCCAAAGCCGGTGGTGCGATTGAATTTGAAGATCGCAGTGCTCTGCAAGAAATCCCAACAGGTCCAGGTGTACTTGGCGCGATGGTGGATTTGGTATCCATCGAAGAAGGGTACAAAGACGTTGCTGTAAATCTTCTAGGTGAAGTCGTAGTGGTAGAGACCTTGAGCCGCGCAATGGAGTTGCGAAAGGCCGGTTGTACTCAACTCTCGGTTACCCTCGATGGAGATATTGTCGATGGCCGCGGGGTTGTGGCTGGCGGTTCTCGCGATTCCAAAGGGGCCAGTGTGCTGGCGCAAAAACGCGAGATTCGCGAACTCGACGAGATTGTGGAGGCGCTGGAAATCGACCTTACATCGGCGACGGCCAATTTTGTGTCGACGAAGAGCGAGCTTATAAAGGTGACAAAGGCCTTGGAAGCGCTGCGCAATGACCGCCATGGTGGTGAGCTTGCGATTACTGCCCACGAAAAGGATTTGGCGGGTGCGCTGGCGGAGCTAGTCGGCTTGCGTGAGCGGCTGACAAAAATGAACTCTGAGCAGTTTGAGCTACAGGACAGGGCGCTGGCGTTCGAACATGAAGTTCGCATTATGCGCGAGCTACACGTTACTTCGACTGAGGATCTGGGCAAATTTGAAAGCGCCCAACTTGGGCTTATTGATGTGGTTCGCGAATCGCAAGAAAAGGCCGAAGCTCTGTCTGCGATCGCTACCGAAGCAAAAATTAGGGTTGCCCAAATCGGCGAAAAACGAGCATCTCTGGAGGCGAGTATCCTTCGCCTGGAAGCCGGACAAACCTCGTTGGATTCTCGGGTTACCACACTGAGTGCACAGGCCGAAAGCGATGGCGAGCATGGGGCTACGCTGCGCGCTGACAATACGACTTTGTCCGAAGAACTAGTCGGTCTTAAAGAGAGATACGAAGAGTTGGCCCGAGAACTGGGCGAGAGTCGCTCGATCTATGAGCAGCGAAATAACGACATTCTGGACGCCGAAGTGGACGTGCGAAACTTGCGTAGCCAGTCGGAGACCCTGTCGACAAGTTGTGTCGCACGGGAAGTGAGTTTCAACAATATGAGCTCCGATTTGCGGCACCTGGAAGAGGGAATCGAAGAGCGCTATCACATTGCGTTGCGCTCTATTGTTACTGACTATCACCTGCGGGCGATGGTTGGCAGCGAAGATGAAGAGAGGCTGCAGCAGCGCCGTAAGGTGATTGAACGCATGGGCTCTGATATCAACTTGACTGCAATCGAAGAATTTCAAGAGCTCTCCGACCGTCACGACTTTTTGTCCGAACAACAGGAAGATCTTGAGAGCGCGCTGCAGCAACTCGAAACCGCAATTGCCAAGATAAATAAGACGTCACGACGACTGTTTAAAGAGGCATTTACTCTCATTAATAACAAATTCATGGAGATGTTTCCGAAGCTCTTCCGTGGTGGGCGAGCTCGCTTGCAGCTCACCGGCGGCGAGGATGTCGATATACTGGATCGCGGTGTGGAGATTCACGCGCAACCTCCTGGAAAGAAAAACACAACGGTCGACCAATTGTCCGGTGGCGAAAAAGCACTGACTGCGGTTGCGTTGCTCTTCTCGATTTTCCTTATTAAGCCGTCTCCCTTCTGTCTTTTGGACGAAGTCGACGCACCCTTGGATGAAGCCAACGTGGATCGTTACAACGAGATTCTGCGGGAGATGACAGCCCATTCGCAATTCATTGTGATCACACACAACAAACGAACGATGGGAGTTGCAGACAGACTCTACGGTGTGACGATGTCCGAGCCTGGTGTGTCCAAGCTGGTGACAGTGAACTTGCAGAAAATTGGTGCGAAGATTAAAGCTGCATAGCGCTTACTCCGAGCGGGATTCGCAAGTGTTTGCCCGTCGCGGCGCTTGCTGCTCACCACAACCCTGGTTCAGCATCTGGTTAGTTCTTCTTGCTCGCCAGCAGTATCTCGATAGTCGCCAGAACATTCTCCGCCAGCTCTACTAATCGGGAAAGTGCTTCGGCGACACCGAGGTGACGTAGGTTGAGTAAGGGCGGGTGCCGTGCAAATATCACTCACCATGGCGAGAGAAAATGCGTCGGCGCGTGGCTGGCCTGCCTTTATTTGCACCCTTCTGCTCGCAGCAACGACCTCGTGTACAGATCCAGCCATCGACTTGAGCAGGCGCTCAATAATCATCCAGATTCCCTACACGGTCGGCATCTACAACAATGATTGTGGCGCCAGCTGTGCGAAGCAGAAACAACCAAACGAGTCCGAAGCGACGGTGTTGATACTGTCCGGCTGCCGGGACGAAGTCCCAATCTCAATGCGTTTGCAGAAAGGTTTGTGCTTTCAATTGAAAGCGAGTGTCTGACCGACTCATCTTGCTTGGCGAAGGTCATTTGCGCATGGCGGTTCGAGAGTACGGCCCTATGTTGAAACAGGAGCGAGCCTGGCTACATATTCATTTGCAGTCGCAAGGAGGCTTGTTGCAAGTGCTGTCCGAAGAGGGTGTTGCCTGCGTTCGCTCTTACACTCTGAGCTCCAAGATTCCCATGGAGCGAAACCCCATCAATGAGGTCGACATCGAGACCAATTTCGGCACGCTCTCCAGAGACATCAGAAGCAGTGCCGCGATGGCTTAGATCCATATCGCCTATCTCCACAGCCTCGTAGGCCGCCGAAACCCTCAGCCATGGGCGCAGCGACCATTTTAGTAGCACTCCCGCAGAGTACTCACTCCACTCTCCACTGACCGGGTCGAGCCAATCGAGGGCGTAGACTGTATTGTCCATCGACCGACCGGCAACCCATACGTCATGGGAGCTAACGCTGGCGATTGCATGGACCTCCAAAGTGCGCCATGACAAGGGGCGCACATCGATAGTTATGGCCTCCCTGCTGTAGGAGGGGCCAGAGAGTTCGCCAGGCAGATCTGCGCTCGCCTCGTGGTCTAGCTCAGAATAACTCCCAATACTACCGCCCATCGTGACACCAATCGACATCCACTCCAGGGGACGAAAGCCACCACCGAATTCGACAACCGTGAAGTCGTAGTTGCTGTGCACAGCATTTGTGGTGCTGCTCGCCACCGACCAAGACTGGCTCTGGGTCGACGATCGGGCCTCGATCCACCATCGCCCTAGTCCGGCATTCGAATTCGCTTCCGATACATCCCTTACCCTTTGCTGTACGGTGGCCGGTACCTCCAGGGCGCGATAGACGACTCTTGGTGGTACTGGGCGATTTGTTGGAGCAGGTCTTGCGAAATGTTCTGAGCGAGAAACCTGAGTCGCCGCCCGCTCCAGTTCTGCAATCGTGAGTGCTAAGCTGCGGGTCCACGCGATAGATTCGACTCCTTGAAAGTCTATGGTTCCATGACGCACGCCAGAAGCCCCAGGAGAGAAAATCCGAATGGAGGCGACAGTGCTCTCAGGCTTGCAAGTCACAAAGACGTCGACAGCTTTCGCCCGATCGAAACGCTCTAGTTCGATGCCACGCCGCAGGTCCTCGACATCAATGGCATCACACCCATCGAGGTGAACAGACGCAGATCCAGGGACGAAGGTATTGTCCGCACGCGCTTCTGCGTGCCAAAGTCCAAGACTCAAAAAAACCATAGATAGTGTGTGTTTACTGTACTTCATGGGGATTGTCCTTTTCCTTGCTCAGCAGCGTCTTCTTCACCAAAGGCCTTTTGCAAGCGGTGGTTTAAGCGCTCCACTTCGCCGCTGTGAGTCGTTTTCTGCATTGTCTTCAGTGCTCGCGTCAAAGAGTCTCGAGCGAGAGGGCCGGCTGGTGCGAGGTCGTAGGCGCGTTCATAAGACCGAGCAACACGACGCAGATCCTTCCCAGCCGCTTCGAGTGTTCGCCCCAGAGTGAACGCCGCAAGAAACGCACGAGAGTCATGGGGATAGGTGGCGAGCAACATTTCGAGAGTCGTGATTGCTTGGCTGTAATGTCGACCGGCGCGCTGATGGTCGACGAGTCCCCAAAGCGCCTTGACCGAAGGCGTCTCATCGACTTCTTTCTCGGGGATATCCTCCAACGGCTCGCCATCGTGACTTCTGGCCACAACTGTCTTGACCTGTGTATCACCAACCACCCGCTTGCGTTCGGACATCGTCGTGTCTCGGTCGGGGATATCCTCGACTGAATACATCAGGTCGGGTTGCTCCACAGAAGGTACCGGATCGGCAATCGGCGCAGAGACTGGCTCCACTTTGGCTGTCTCACCACCGCTGGATCGCCGAGCGCTTGGTTGTGGCGAAGGCGAACGAGACTGAACATAGAAAAGCATGACCATTGCAATGGCGCCGCAAGCAGACATCAGGGCCCAGCGATGACGTCGACCGCGTTCTTGTCGATTGCGAATAGCCGATAGAAGTTGGACTTCGTAAGCCGCGCTTAGCGTTGGCTCGTCGATGTGCACTGCGGCCTGACGTATTAGCTTGGCTGTATCGATGCTCATGATGTGCCCACCTCGGCTTGCACGCGTACATTGGCTTTGTGAATCCAACGCTTCGCTGTAGCTAACGAGCATTCGCAGAGCCTGGCGACCTCGGGCAGAGTCTCCCCTTCAATGTGGCGAAGGGTCCATGCGAGTCGTTGATTGGCACTCAGTGTCTCAAGTACTTCATAGCAACGAACAAGAAGGAAACGCTCCAATGGAGATGCGGCCTGACTAATCGGTGGGGCGACCTCCTCAGCTGCGGGAGGGAAGAATCGGCGCCGGAGCATTCGCTTGCGAATAACCCGACGAGCCCTGTGGACCGCGAGAGTGGCTATCCACCCT
>JAESTW010000443.1 GCA_016763395.1 Kofleriaceae bacterium | reverse complement strand
GTTCAAGTCAACCTCGACTATTGCAGTGAAGAGGACGCCCGAAACAAGATGCGGGCAATGATGAATACGACCTCCATCTTGACTGCGATCTATGCAAACTCTCCAATTGTGGACGGCAAACTCACGGACTATCAGAGTTATCGCGGACACGTTTGGACCGACATGGATCCCGATCGTTGTGGACTGCTTGAGTTGGTCTACGAAGACGACAATTTCTTTAAGAATTATACCGAGTGGGCATTGGACGTTCCTCTCTTCTTCGTACATCGCGACACCTACATCGCTGCCGACGGCATGACCTTCAGACAGTTTATGAAATCTGGGTTTCAAGGCAAGCCGGCGACGATGGATGATTGGGGATTGCACCTATCGACACTCTTCCCGGACGGGCGGATGAAGCAGTATTTGGAGATTCGCGGTTGCGACGCCAGTTCTTTCGATATGACAGTAGCCTTGGGGGCATTTACTTGTGGATTCCTTTACGACGATACGGCGATGCAGTCGGCGATTGAACTGACGGGCTCCTTGTCGATGGCAGAGCGCATCCAATTGGCAGACTCCGTCAATCGCGATGGGCTGCAAGCAATAGTCCCGGGCACAACCACGTTAGTTGGGGACTTAGCCGTGGAACTTGTCGCGATCGCCAAAGACGGCTTGAAACGAGTCGATGCTACCGAGATTCCCTACCTAGACCCGATACTCGAGGTCGTGGAGAGTGGACGGACTCACGCTACGATACTGGCAGAACTCTGGGATGAACATCAGGGGAATCCGGACAAGATTCTTCCCCTGCTATCGTATCATCGCTAATGTAAGCCCTTAGGAGAGTGTGGGTAGGTCTGGTAAATCCAGGCCGTCATCATCTTCTACTTCTACAACCGAGAGTTCGTTGAGCGCGTCTTCGTCGAGGATGTAGTCTACCGATCCTTCTTGGGTGAGCTCTTCAACCGGCCTGGATGCAGATGCTAGAACCGTGGCCGGAGTTTTATCTCGGTCTTGTTCGAGCCCGGCGAGGATGCTGTCCAGGGGAGCGATCGCGGTCTTTTCTTCGTCCTCCAGAGACTCGATTGCCCCCGCCAATATATCGGTAGGGACGGGTGGGGGAAGCTCAATGGAGGCGCTACTATCGTCTTCGATAACCAGGAGTTCGCCTGGTAGTAAATCGTGAGTCAATTCTTCTTGTTCGAACTCGTTTGGCAGCGGAGCAGTCTCTTGTTCGCTTGTCTCAATTTCTTGCGGTACAGCCTCTGCCTCTTGTCCGCTTGCCTCGCGTTCTATCTCGCTCGGTAGCGGGGCAGTCTCTTGTTCGCTAGTCTCAATTTCTTGCGGTACAGCCTCTTGTTCGCTTGCCACCGGTTCCGTCGGGCTCGCTTCCACGGCCGCAGCATGTTCTTGATCGTCTTCATCTTCCAGAAGCTCAAAAAACGGGGGGGGCGTATTGTCGGGAACGGGTGTCCGAGGAGAAACTTTTGCTGGACCTCCAGAACGAACTGACTGCACCGCTGAGCCGCCGAGCATGATGGCGAGTTTGTTGGATGCATCATCGACGGTTTCTGCTACCGGAGCCGCTGACACTCGGAAGAGATCGGACAGTTCGCCATCGATTTCGGTACTGCCAACCAGTATTTTCGCCCGATTGAGCACCGCCTGCAGGTCTATTGAGGAACTGTCGATGTCATCGAGGCTCAGCTCTACAACTCCGCTGCCCAGGGAGTCTGCTTGACTCAGTGTATTGACAGACTCATCGACATCGCTACCGGTTCCATTTGCTCTAGGAGAAACTCTTAGTTCAGAGGCGACCTTAGCCAGTTCTTTTTCTTGTATAGCGTGAGGAATACCAGCGTCTTCACCGAGGCCCTGTTCGGCTCGGCGCTCAACAATTTTCTCTACAAGTTCCCGGCTACCTTTGCTTAAGCTCGTAAATTCAATCCCCATGCCGTGGGGCGATTTGGGGCGGCTCTTGTCGTATTTCAAAACCCACGAGACACGTCCACGGCCCGCAATGACCACCGAGTCATCAGCCAGCCGCAATTCGAAACGCAGCTGAGTTCCTGCAGACTTTGGCTTCCTGCTGCTGATGAAAATCCCGGTTGCCGAGATGTTGGTAGCGAACTTGGAGACAAAGGTATCGACCTCCCGATACCTGAGTTTTATCCGCAAAGCGACGGGAACTCGCTTGCTTGCTCTTTTCTCCATTCCGTCCATGTGCAGTGCGTTGTGCTAGAAAACGTATCCCGCTGTGGTGAAAAAACCGAGATAACTGTCAGTAGCGCCGGACACGTCCTTTACTCCATCGTTGTCTCGATCCGAGAGGTTTCCCGAGCCTTCAAAAAGATAGCCAATGGATGCGTACCGCGCCCCCGCGTTCAAGCTAACCTTAGGAAGAACTCTGAATGTCGCGCTAAGCTGCCCTTCAAACCCTGAAACAGCCGCATTGCCATACTGTTGTAGCTCTGCAATTTCACCGGTTGCTCGCACGATATAAAAACGTGCACCACCGGAGAGTGTGATCTCAGGGGAGACAGGGAAACTCGCGGAGAATCCAGGTTCTATATATGTGTAGTCGACGTTGGGAATACTAATGCCCGGCGCGTTGGTCTTGTCGATCGTAAAATCCAGTGCTGTGTATCGAAGTGACACTCGAATGGTTGGCCCCGAGGCTTTGTCCGGGCTCAGATTGTAGCGATAGACCGCACCAACTGCGAGCCGAGACTGAGTTGTGGGAAGGACCATCGCCTGTCCTTGCAATTTCGACTCAATTTTAAATACCCGGTCGACCAGTAGTGTGGCTCCAAAGCCTCCAAGGAATCCTTTTTGCTTGGCAAACACTGCTGGGAATACACTTGCATCGATATAGAGGCCTGGAACCATCGCGCCTGCATACCCTTGAGGCCTGGAGCTTGTGACGTTGGAGTCAAAGTCGAACTGCAACTTGCGGGAGCTGAAGGAGAGCCCGCCTTGGATTTCTAGCGCCCTATTTCTGGTGCCAGACTCATCGTCATCGTAGTCGTCGTAGTACTCGTCATCATCGTAGTAGTCATCATCATCATCATCATCATCATCGTCGTCATCGTCATTGTCATCACCACTAAGAATGGTTTTCAAAAAAGAAAAAGTTTGAGTCATCATCAAAATGAAATCT
>JAESTW010000442.1 GCA_016763395.1 Kofleriaceae bacterium | reverse complement strand
ATGGCATCGATGACTTCGTCAGTCCGCTTGTCGTGATTCCCCTCGCTGTCGAGAAAGCGAACGAGCCCCTGGTTGATTCTCGGACGGGCGATGACCTCTACACCCTCTAGCTCCCCTAGTTTTTCCACGAGCAGGGTGGCCATGACACAGGAGCGCGTGATCATCTCAGAAATGCCTTCTCGTCCGAGCGCACGTATGGCTGCGTAGGTGGGAATGGCTCGATCTCTGCGCGACCACTGCGGGCCCCAGTCAAATTGGTTGCGGATGCCGCGATCCGAAGATTGCGCTACATAGCTGGCGTCCATGGTCATGCTCGCTCGGTGTGCGTCGGCGTCTCGGACAAAGACGTAGCCGCTGTCGTAGGGCACATTCAGCCACTTGTGTCCGTCGGTGGCCCATGAATCGGCTTTATCAATGCCGCTCAAAAGGTGCTTGTGCTGAGGGCTCAGCTGGGCCCAGAGGCCAAAGGCGCCGTCAACATGGACCCAAGCCTGGTGCTCATGAGCGATATCGCAGAGGGTAGCGAAATCGTCAAATTGTCCGGTGTTCAGATCGCCGGCTTGCAGGCAGAGTATGGTCTGCGAATCTGGATGAGATTGGAAAGCCTCCTGCAGTGCAGCGGGTTCGATGCGTCCATCGGAATCGCAATCCACGATCTCAATGCAATCGGTTCCCAGTCCCAGCAGGCGCAGCGCGCGAGCAAAGGTCTCGTGATGGTTGGCGCTACTGAGCACCCGAATCGCAGGTGCTCCAATCAGTCCCTTTGTGCCAACGTCCCAGTCTAGCTTTGTGTAGAGCCTGTGCCTTGCTGCGGCGAGGGCGGTGACGTGGGCCATCTGGCAGCCACTCACAAAGGCGAAAGAGGCTTCACGGGGCAGGCCGAATAGTTCTTTGAGCCATGTTCCACAGATTTCTTCAATGATAGCGCTTGAAGGGCTGCAGTCGTGAGCACCGGCATTTTGATCCCACGCCGAGGTCATCATGTCCGCCGCCAGCGCAGCGGGTAAGGTGCCGCCAATCACCCAGCCGAAGAAACGTGAACTTGCGGTGTGCAAGAGCCCGTCCGAGGCGTTGGTAACGAGGTCGGAGAGTACCTGCTCGTCCGATATACCCTCGCTTGGCAAGGGCCCGCCCAGTCGCCTGCGAAGCTCATTGACGCTTGCCTCGGGGCGAAGCTTCTTGGTTGGCAACTCGTCGATGTAGTCGGCGGCGAGTTTGGCAGCATGTAGGATGAGCGGGCGTATTGTCATGGTGTCCGGGAGTTGTGGCTATTGGTGATGAAGGCCGAAGGTGTCACGCATGACATCGGATACTTCACCCAGGGTTGCGTAGGCCTTCACCGCGCCGAGTATGCCCTCGACGAGGTTGCCAGTGCCTTTTGTCCGGTCTCGCAGAGCTTGTAGGGCGCGATCGCACTCGGCCTGATCGCGACGGGTTCGCAGTGCTTGTAGTCTCTGAACTTGCTCGCGCGCAAGCTCCGGGTTGGACTTGGCCAAGTCGGCATGAGCGCCGCCTTCGCTGCGAAAGGCATTGGTGCCGACGACGATGCGCTCGTTCTTTTCGACCGCAACTTGGTGCTCGTAGGCTCGCTGTTCAATCTCTTTGGATTGGTAGCCTTGTTCAATCGCCTTGGTTGCGCCACCCAGGTCTTCGATCTTGGCGATGTACTCCATTGCGCTTCGCTCGATTTCGTCGGTAAGCGCCTCGACTGCGTACGAGCCCGCCAAGGGATCGATGAAGTCTGCGACTCCCGACTCATGGGCGATGACCTGTTGGGTACGAAGGGCCAACGTGGCTGAATGTTGCGTCGGCAATGCTAGCGCTTCGTCGTAAGAATTGGTGTGCAGACTCTGGGTTCCACCTAGGACAGCGGCGAGGGCCTGAATTGTAACTCTAGGGATATTTACTAGGGGTTGTTCTGCTTGCAAAGTCACGCCAGCGGTCTGGGTGTGGAAGCGAAGCAGTAGGCTCTTTTCCTTCTTGGCGCCAAAACGCGATCGCATTAGATTGGCCCAAATTCGACGAGCTGCGCGGAATTTTGCGATTTCCTCGATGAAGTTATTGTGCACATTGAAGAAGAAGGCCAAGCGAGGAGCAAAATCGTCAACTTCGAGCCCGGCGTCGATGGCCGCCTGTACGTATGCCGCGCCGTTTGACAAGGTAAAGGCAACTTCTTGCACCGCGTCCGAGCCGGCCTCGCGAATGTGATAACCACTGATGGAGATCGTGTTCCATCGGGGAACCTCTTTGTGGCAGAAGAGGAAGGTGTCGGTGATGAGGCGCATCGATTCCGATGGCGGGTAAATGTATGTGCCCCGGGCGATGTACTCTTTGAGAATATCGTTTTGAATGGTGCCACGCAGATCACTACGGCTCACGCCCTGTTCGTCGCCAACTGCCACGTAGAGCGAAAGCAGGATCGCTGCTGTTGAGTTGATGGTCATCGAGGTGGATATTTTGTCCAGGGGCAATCCATCGAATAGCACTCGCATGTCTTCGATGGAGTCGATGGCGACACCGACCTTGCCTATCTCTCCAGCAGCCAACTCGTGGTCAGAATCCCGTCCCATCTGGGTGGGTAAGTCGAAGGCGACGCTGAGCCCTTTTGAGCCTTGCTCCAGGAGATACTTGTAGCGCTCGTTGGACTCCTTGGCGGTGCCAAAACCAGCGTACTGGCGCATCGTCCACAACCGGCCGCGATACATCGAGTCTCGGACGCCGCGAGTGTAGGGGAAGTGTCCGGGGTCTCCAAGGCAGGTCTCGTAGTTGAAATCCTTGACGTCTTCAGGCTTGTAACAGCCTTTGATTTCGATGTCCGCGTCGGTAGTGAATTTGTCTTTGCGTTGGCTCATCAGGGTCCTAGGTAGCGTTGTGTCCGGCAGCGTTGTGTCCTAAAGGGACATCTCTTTGCAATCGTCAGCGATAATTAGAGTGGCTTCAGTGGCGGCCTGTACGTCGCTGACAGATAGACCAGGCGCGGTTTCGCGCAACACCAATCCCGCACTTTCGACGTCGATAACTGCCATGTCGGTAATTATTTGATGCACCACAGCTACGCCGGTGAGTGGCAAATTACACTCTTTGAGAATCTTCGGGTCGCCTTTGCGCGTGACGTGTTCCATCATGATGATGACCCGGCGGGCGCCAGCGACAAGATCCATCGCTCCGCCCATGCCTTTGACCATTTTTCCGGGAATCATCCAGTTGGCCAAGTCGCCACCCGCGGACACCTGCATCGCGCCCAATATTGCCATGTCTATATGTCCGCCGCGAATCATCGCGAAGGATTCAGCGGAGTCAAAAAACGCCGAGCCGGGAATCTCGGAGATGGTCTGTTTGCCAGCATTGATTAGATCAGCGTCTTCTTCACCCTCGTAGGGGAAGGGGCCAATTCCGAGCATACCGTTTTCAGACTGCAAGACAACTTCGACGCCCTCGGGCACGTAGTTGGGAACAAGAGTCGGCATACCGATTCCCAAGTTTACGTAGTAGCCGTCACGCAATTCTTGGGCTGCGCGCATGGCAATCTGGATGCGAGTGAGTTTGCTCATGATCGGGGCCTCGTGGTTCGTTGCTCGATAGGTTTTTCGTAGTTCACGCCGCAGAAAATTCGCTGTACGTAGACCGATGGCGTGTGGATTTCGTCCGGCGCCAAATCTCCCAGGTCTACGAGTTCTTCTACTTCGACGATTGTCACTTTGGCGGCCGCTGCCATCAGTGAGTTGAAATTACGGGCGGTTTTGCGAAATACTAGGTTGCCCCAACGGTCACCTTTCCAGGCCTTGATAATCGCAACGTCGGCCCGAAGAGCCATCTCGAGCACACACTCTTTGCCGGCAATCTTGCGAGTCTCTTTGCCCTCGGCAACCTTCGTCCCGTAGCCGGTTGGGGTGAAAAACGCCTCGATGCCAGCACCGCCAGCTCGGATTCTTTCAGCCAAGGTGCCCTGCGGCGTGAGTTCGACTTCGAGTTCGCCTGACAAAAACTGCTCAGCAAATATCTTGTTTTCCCCGACGTAGGAGGAAATCATCTTCTTTACTTGCCCTCGGGCCAAGAGAATTCCCAGCCCCTGATCGGTGGTTCCACAATTATTGGAGATGATGGTCAACTCCTTGTGCCCGAGCTTGGCTAACTGCTGAATGCAGTTTTCTGGGTTGCCACAGAGCCCAAAGCCCCCTGACATGATGACTGCGCCCGGCACGATATCGTGCAGCGCAGCCTCGGCATTATCGTAGACCTTATTCATCGCGACCAGCGTAGGTGTGGGATGGGAAGGCTGTCAATTGCGGTGGGCTCTTGCAACTGATAGATCGGGGCCAATTGAGGGGCAACTCCGATATGAGAAAGAAAAAACGCCGAATAGTTCTGGATATCGATTCTCTTGCCGCAGGAGGGGACGGAGTCGCGCGTGATTCCGAAGGGCGAGTTACCTTTATTCCTCGCGCTGTGCCTGGCGATCGTGCATTGGTCGAGCTTCAAACTGAGAAGAAACAGTTTGCTCGCGGACGAGTGATAGAGATTCTCAAAGAAGGACCTCATCATCAAAAGCCAGCCTGCGATCTGTTTACCAAAGATCTTTGTGGTGGTTGCCAGTGGCAGCACATCGATGCAGAAACACAGCCTGCTGCTAAGGAAGAAAACGTCGACAAAGGCCTGCGCCGAGTGATTGCTCGCGGGCTTGTCCGAAAGCCATTGATGCAGCCTTGTACGCCTTACGGTTGGCGTCGTCGTGCGCGTTTGTCCTACTGGGCAGGTGGGCCGAAGCTCTTGGGTTTCTTTCCGCCCAAGTCTCAGAGAATTACCGATATCGAGACCTGTCCGCAACTTGAAGAGAAACTACAGACTGCGCTGGGAATCGTTCGCAAGCACCTTTTGGAGGAATTGCGACAACGAGGCGAGGTGGAAATTCTTCTGGCCGAGGACGGACGGTGTCACGTGGTTGTACACGGAACCGCAACTCCGATGGGCTTGTCCGAATTGGCAGAACAACCGGAAATTGCCGGCGTGGTCAACGGCAAGCGACTCTATGGCGACGCGGCGGTAGTTCTCGAGGGCGGCATCGTGAGCGCGGCTTCCGATTTTGCTCAAGCTTCCGCGGCCGGAAATGCCAAACTTTGCGAAGTGGTGTCCGAGGCTCTCGGAGATCTTTCGGGCAAGTCTGTTCTCGAACTCTACGCAGGCAGCGGAAACTTCACTCGTCTGATGAAGGGTGCTTCGCGAGTGGTGGCGGTGGAGTGCAATCCCATGCCAGAGGGCGGAATTGAAGGCGTCGCATTAGAGTGGTGTGATGGAGATGTTACCGAAGAAGTGCACGCGCTGGCTGAGTCAGAACAGTCCTTTGATATCGTCTTACTCGATCCAACTCGTTCGGGTAGCCGTGATGCACTGGAGGATATAGCTCGCCTCAATCCACAACGAATTGTGTATATCTCCTGTGATGTCGCGACTTTGTCTCGTGATGTGGAAGAGCTACACGAACTTGGATACCGGGGCGTGAGTGCACAGCCTATCGATTTGATGCCGCAGACCTCGCACGTTGAGACAGTGATCGTACTCGAAAAAGAGGGCTGATTGCTAAGCGCGGTGGCCTGTCCGGCCAAAAGGTCACCGCCGAGCAGGTACAGCAGACGCTTGCGCACCCAGCGCGTTAGGAAGCTGGGGTTTGTATGTAGATGCCTGATGCAGAGCACCAGGAATGAGCGGCATTGCCGCGTAGAGTAAATGCTTGCGAAGCCAGCGTTAGGAAGCTGTGTGGAATGTATTGCCCAGGTTTCACAGATATCTGGTGTAGCACACCAGAAATGAGCGGCATCGCCGCGTAGTATCAGAAGCCGAGGACAGTTTTGCCGTCGCTGGAGAATCCGTCGTCACCATCGGCGTCGCAGGCCAACATCAGAATCACCGTAATATTGTCAGTTCCGCCATTGTGATTTGCCGTATCGACAAGAGCGGAAGCCATGTCTGATAGAGGCAATTCCGACCTCATAATATTGCCGATATCTTTGTCGGTCACAAGATCGGTTAAGCCGTCGCAGCAGAGCAAAAAGAGGTCATCTTCTTCTACTGCGACGATTCGGTGATCAACTTCGACGTTGAAGTCAAGTCCCAGTGCCCGGACAATAACGTTTGAGGTGGACGGCCCCATTTGTCCTTCGAGCTCGGGTTTGTCCGCATATAAGTTTGCCAGGGAATGATCGCGAGTAAGTCGCTGTAGCCCCGGACCGCGCAGGCGGTAGAGCCGAGAGTCTCCGACGTGGCAGATGTGAAGTTGGTCTTCGTCAAAACGCACTCCAACTGCAGTGGTGCCCATGCCTCGGGTTTCTGGATACTCTTGCGCATGATCGAAGATAGCTTGATTTGCGTTCTCAATTCCCCGGACCAACGGCTCAACCTGAGGATGCGTGGCCTCTGAGTCAACAAAAGTAGCTGCGAGGCTCTCCATGGCAAGTTGGGATGCGAGTTGGCCGGCCGTGTGTCCGCCCATACCGTCGAAAACTAAATACAACGAGTGCAGGTTGTCAACGAGCATTGCATCTTCGTTGACCTCTCGTTCGCGTCCGATATCGGTAAGCCCGTACGATTTGATCTCAAATTCTCTTCCGTTGGGCTGAATGACATTTGATGGTGGAGCACTCACAGGTTGCATCAATTCTATCCTACCCTAGTCGCCAGATAGAAAGCCCCGAAGCCCACTCCGAATGCGAGAAGAGCGCAAAAAATCCAAAATATTGGTGATTTGCCGCGTTGCGTTATCGCCGAAAATGACTCGCCTGGGTGATGGGGCGCAGCCTTGGTGGTGGGCGCGGCCTTTACGGCGGGGGTGGTGAGCGCGTCAGTTTGCTCGAATGTTGCCGACGCCTGCGTTCCTTCTGGTGCCCCGATGGCAGGATTTGTAGGCGCCCTAACCTGAGGCTGGTCAACTTGTGGCGGCTGGTCCCGCACTGGCGTTGTTTGCTGCGGGGGCGTTGCTTGTTGCGGGGGCGTTGCTTGTTGCGGGGGCGTTGCTTGTTGCGGGGGCGTTGCTT
>JAESTW010000441.1 GCA_016763395.1 Kofleriaceae bacterium | reverse complement strand
GGGATCGAAGGATTGACTACTTGCGTTGAATACCGCGTCCACAACGGGTGTCCGAGGCATTCCCGAACTGAGTTCAAGTCGTCCGCCAAGCGATATTCCAGAAGCTAGTTTCCACTGCCCCGCCGCGCGCAAGACATGGCGTTGATCCGCGTCAAAACGCCGCCAAGGCGACTTCGCATCGCTGCGACGCCGCGCCCTCATGGCTTAATAACTCAACGAGCCGTAGAGGTCTTCGCTCAAATCAACTCGGACAGAAACTTGAGTGCCGAGATTTTCTCCTTCACCTGTGGAGTGCAAGAGTGCTGCAATCGACGGAGTTGCCAAGTCACTGCGAACCGCCAACTGCTTTTGCCGAGCTACAAAGGCCAACACCTCGATACGAAGAGCGGACAAGGGACTCACCTCAGCACCCACGAGCGCCTGGTATGCACTTGATTGCGCCAATACCGGGCTGCCAAACACTGGTGACAAGTCGTCTGCTGATGGCGGCTGATGGTAGCGTCCGGCCGCGGCAAAAAGATTCCAAGCCGAACTCGGGCGCACACTAACCCGGAGACGTGGATCTGCGGCGACCTGAAGATCCGAGTATCCAATTTCAGCCTCGCTTGGCCGTGCCGGCAAAACCCGTTTGCCCAGCGTAAAGGCCGGCTCAAACCGAAATCCCGCTTCGATATCAATCCACTCTGTGGGGGCGATCTCAGCACTAAGAAAAAGACCTAACGAGGCTGCATCCACCTGCCAATTGTCTTCATTGATGCGATTACCGGGCCGCCCGCCGAAGACGAAAATATCGCCTTCCCGACTCGGCAAGCTGAGAGCGCCTTGACGAGAAAATTTCGAGCGAGAATACTGGCCGTCCGCGCCTAGCTTGAACTCGAATTCGTCGCTAACGTGAATATCCTGCAACAAGAGCAAGCCCGCGCTACTGACCTTCTTGCGTCCGAAGGCAGAAACAGCCCCAAAGCGAAGGTCTTGCTCTTCTCGGTCTGCCCCAACCCATACCGTCATTTTACGGGTAACATCGTTGTGCTCTCGAAGCAAGGACAAGCCGACTCGGACAAACTCGGAGTCTGATAGTTCTGAAAATGCCTGGTCAGCTTGCACGCTGGGAATACCGCGTTCCAGGTGATCGCTGCTGCCGATAATGAGCATCCGAAGTGAGTCTCCGCTATTTAACACGTGACCAGCGCGTGCCTGAAAGTCAAAGGTGTCCGGCACTGGCACAAGGTCTTGAAACCCCATCGGAGCAACGGCATCCAAGCTTTCAGAGAGCAAGCTAGCCCGAGTGGAAAGCGAAATCCAACTGCTCTCGGCAAAACGCGACGACGCGTGCAAACCCACATCAAAGGGGTCTACGTGCACAAGAAACTCCGCGGGCCGAAGTCCGGGCTCAGCCGTGCGCACTTCCACTGCCCCGCCTATCGCCCGGCCAAACCTTGAAGATGCGCCACCGGGAATGAGCCGGAAACTTTCGATTTCGTGGCTGGGCAGCACTGAACGGTTGCCTCCCAAGTGAAAGAGGCGAGGAATGGGAACGTCATCGACGTAAAGCCGGGTGTCCGAAGGAGCAGCCCCCCAAACACTGAGCCCCTGAGAGCCCGCCGGCGTTCTGGCGACTCCGGACAAAGTACGAACCGCCTTGAGTGCGTCTCCTTGTACCCCGGCAACAGCGGCAGCTTCCCGGCCGCCTATCACCAATTCGGCAGCCTTCGGCCTCCTGCTTCGTCCCTTAATGAGTACTTCCTCTCCTGCTAAAGAGATTGTATCGCCATTGTCCAAGACAATGTCTACACCGGCGACTGCGTCACTTGTCTCCGATTCGTTGGACTGCGCGAACACGTCACCGGACAGCAGGACAACATTGACCAGTGCAAGAGCTGCGACCCGCTGGTTCACGGAACATCAAATTCCAGTAAGAGTAATCCTGGGACCTCGCCCGATGCTGGATGGTTCCTGCTGTCGAATTCATACTGTGTGGCGCCACCGATGCCCAATAGTGAGTCGCCCAAATGAGCCGTTCCGATCATATTGACCGCTGCTTGACCACATGGCGAGAAGAGATGAGCGTACACCTCATAGTGCCCAGGCGGTGGATCAGCGGCCAACCAGAGTATATTCTCGCGGTTGCGTAAATCGAGTTCGCAATGCTGATTGGAATCGTAGTCCAGAAAACCTCCCTGCATCCAAGCGTCCGGCGGTGGCAACTGCCCTCCGGGTGGTTCGTAGGAGTTGATATTTTTCGAGCCAACAATAATTCCCTGTGAATCGCGCAAATACAGGTCTAGATCTACCGGTGCATCCCAGGCTAGCGAAACCAAGAGCCTGCTAGGTGGAACGACTTCAGCCATGACAAAGCTTGTTTCCCGTACTGGCCCCAAACGTCCCTCTTTGTCCGAAGCTTGCAATTTCACTACGAGCTGGTCGACGCTAATGGCGTGAGAAAACTCCAACTTCGCCGAGAATTGCAGCTCGTCATCGACCACAAAGTCGAAGCCCTTGGCTGGCAATACCCAGTGATCAGAATCGCCCATGGCTTGCACGTGCAACGCAACACCTCCGGGGGCGAGTCGGCCACGCAAGATGACGCTGCTATCACCCCGGACAACCTCCGCTTGCGGACGCAAGACCTGAGATACCGCCGGGCCGCCAGAATCTATTCTGAGCACACCGCGCTGCAATTGTCCCTCAGGCAGACGCAGCTGCAAATGCAAGCCTGGGCCAAAGCTCGACAGGCTATCCTCACACGAGGACAAGGTGCTAAGGAGAACTGCAATTGCGAGTACCGCTCTCAAAACGCCATCTCCGCCCGGACTCGCAGAGTGTCGTTGTCGAGTTGTGCCGGCAGGCCTCTGTTGTCCCGCCCAAGCGAGTTTTGCTGATACTCGTATTCCAGTAAAATCCTGGCCCGGGTGCCGTCGGCAAGCGGTAGATTGGCCGAGAGTCCGGTCGTCAGAGTTCGAAAGCGCCGGCGAGTTACCACGGTCATTCCTCCGAACAAATCGAGCGCGTCGGCACTGGGTTCATAGTGCTCAAAACGAACACCGAGAGTCGCATGCTGACCAAGTTCTTGGACGGCTGCAACGTAATAGCCAAGGCTGCGCTGATCGCGTCCCAGCAATATCGGGTCTGCCGGTGCCACACCGCGATCCAAATTCACCGCCAGCGCCAACTCGCCGTATACAAAGAGTTCTCCGAGACGCGGAATTTGTGCCCACAGCTGAATATCGGAGCCCAGTCCCCAACGATTGAAATTCTGTGAAGCGCGTCCGGCAGATCCTGGAATTGGTATCAGCTCGGACACCAGAACTCGGCCGTCTTCGTTGAGATCGCGCCATTCAAAAGTATCTTTGGTTGGAGGAGTCCCCGGACTGAATCCGGTGCCATAAAGAAACGATGCGGAGAGCGCGATGCTCACACTCTCCGTAAGTCGGCCCTTGGTTCGCACTCTGCCGGAGAAGTCCTTGGCAGCGTTGGGATCTTCGCCAGCAAAACGCCCACTTTCCAATGGCTCACCGTTTTGCGCAGCGACAACCCAATCGACACCGTAGAGATGTCCCTCTAGCCCGGCTCCAAAATCGTGTCGTCCGGGTACAAAGGCATAGGAGAAAAGCGATCGTTCGCCGAAAAAACGCTGCCCGTTCGTTTGTCCGTAGTTCTCAAATCCGAAGGGCACGGCAAAGAGACCGGCGCGAGCTCTGAGCACTGGCGCTTGCCCCTCCCTGCCCGGCAGTTGCGCGTGAACATCGAGAGCAACCTGACGCACGCCCTGCCCGGCAAACAATTCGGTCAGGCTAGAAACGCCGACATACTCCCAATCCCGGACAAGTTGTAATCTTGCTCGGCGAACCGTAAACCGATCCTCGTTTAGCGACTGGTCGCTGCCATCACTCAATTCATCGGACGAGCGCTGCAGGCGGAGATAGTCTATCTGAGCAAGTCCAGAGATTTCGGCGCCCTCTAGAAAGTCCTGTCCGGCCTCCAGCAAAAGCTTCCCCGATGGTTTTTCTGGCTTTTCAGCTCGCACAGAAGTAGCACTGCTCACCAGAAGGAGCAGGGCAAAGAATCCCACGCTAGAGCCGAGCTTGGCCACTTAGGGAAGATCGAGTGGTCCGGGGTTGCCAGGATGTTGCGGCGTTTTCATAACGACTTCAACGTCGCTATCAAGCGGTGCATTCAGCAGCGCGCCTACCCCTGGGTTTGCCCCCACAGGATCACATACGAATGCGACATCACCGTCGCTGGAATTTCCAGCCGCGTCCACCGCGCTGGAATCGCCATCACCACCGCAGGCAACAAGGCCGCCGCTAATGAGCAAAGAGAAGAAAACGGAATAAGCTGATCGTGTCGTAATTTTCATTGTCATTCCCTCGCTCTATCGGCTCTCGCAAAATCCAAAGCGACATGTTCCGCCACCACATTGTGTATCCATTGTGCAGCTTGTGCAGCCACTGTCTACACCGTTTTCTTCAAGAAATAGGCACTCACAAGGAGCCGGATGGGCAAATTCAGAGATTGCACCACCGTCAACCTCACGCTTGACCTTCATTGCGCAAGTAGGAATATTCCCAGTCTCAATAACCGACAGCGCAACTTCCAATCCAGGCACACTGGCAACACCAGTCATAAGCTCTACAAAGCGCTCCACTCGCGCCGCTGCAGCCGGTCCGTTGTCACTGAGAGCAGCACCACTGTCGTTAGTTCGAACGATGTAGCGCAAGTTTGTCCAGATCGGATAGTGACCATCGCGCACGTTGCGCTTGTCTCGAGACGTTGAAGTCGAATCGGGGAAGACAGCGCCAATGCACTGATTGTAGGGTTGAAATGCCAGAACACGCATATCGTTAAGAGCAGCTTCCCATTTACTGCTGTTGAGGATGCCAATCACCTTCTCCGCATTGCCTGTAGTGTTCTCGGCGATTACTTCGTCCCGGACATCGCCCGAGCCTTGGTGGCCCTTGAGAGCACCATTCCACCTTGTTCCTGCAATTCCGATATTTGCCCCGATCGTAAGCTGCGTACTAGAGCCAGGGTTCCGTACGAAAATAAAGTTCGGGTCTGTCCACGGTTCTACTTGACGATCTGCTTCACCGCCAAACTTCAGCATATAATATGCTTCGGTTGCGGTTATCGAATTCTGAGAAGAGTTCCGAGGGACAACGAAGCCCAGTGTCTCGACATGGCTTGGGTATTCGGTCAAGCCCGCTGGTGGAGCCGCACCGCCCAAGCAGGTTACCCCGCCAACATCCATTGCGGAGAGGTC
>JAESTW010000440.1 GCA_016763395.1 Kofleriaceae bacterium | reverse complement strand
GGTGTTGCTCTGGCGAGTGTGGATGTCACGGACACGCAGAGCGCAGTGATTCCCAATACGCCGCCCACAACGATGGTTGCAACCGACCTTATCGGTGAGGCGCTTCTGAAGGCTTGCAACAAGCTCAATGATCGCTTGGCCAAATACGATGGAAGTTTCGTCCGGCGAGTGGAACAGGCCTACGACGAAGGCATCTCTCTCTCGGCCACAGCGAGTCACACGGCTCCCAGGCTGTCCTACGACTACGAAAAACAGCAAGGCGATGTATCGTACTTTTTTGTGTGGGGAGCAGCGGTCTCCATCGTCGAAATCGACGTAATCTCCGGTTCGTTTCGCATCCTCAAGAATCATATCGTTCAGGACTGCGGAAAGAGTCTCAATCCTCAACTCGATGTCGGCCAAGCCGAAGGTGGTTTCATGTTCGGCGTTGGCTACTACATGATGGAAGAAATGATTTATTCTTCTGATGGAAAGCTAATCACGGACAACGTGTCCGGCTACAAAATTCCGTCTTGTGGGGACGTTCCCTTGGAGTGGAACATCGAACTTCTGAACTATCGGCCAGAAGGCAAGGGCCTGCACAACTCAAAGGGGATTGGAGAGTCGAGCATACAGCTTGGACTCTCGGTGTACTTCGCCGCCAAAGATGCCGTTCGAGCTGCTCGCCGCGAAGCCGGCTCAGCTCTCGAGTTCAACTTGGGATTTCCTGCCTCTGTCGACAGGGTCTCCGAAGCGCTGCCGGCCATCGCCAACTACGCTTCCTCTCAAAAATGATGATGGGCTCCCCGTCATGACAGGAGTGGGGGCATCGTCAATGACAGGCCCCTTTGACCTCACTTCCGGTACATCGTCATCACACAGGCACCACCCAGTCCGAGGTTGTGCTGAAGTGCAATCTTGGCGCCTGCGACTTGTCGCTTGTCCGCTGTACCACGCAGTTGCCACACTAGCTCCGTACATTGCGCGAGTCCAGTTGCCCCCAGCGGATGTCCTTTGGAAAGCAGCCCTCCGGAAGGATTGGTGACATACTTCCCCCCATAGGTATTGTCCCCATCCTCGATAAACTTCTCGGCTCCGCCTTCTGGACACAGCCCGATGGCTTCATAGGTGAGTAGTTCGTTGGCACTAAAGCAATCGTGCAACTCAATTACATCTACGTCTTTGGGCCCAATGCCAGCCTTTTCGTACAACTGAGACGCCGCCTCTTTGGCCATATCGTAGCCAATCATTTTGATCATCGAGTCTTCATCAAAAGACGAGCGATAGTCTGTGGTCATGACTTGCGCGGCAATGTAGACAGGGTCGATAGCGCCGTGTTTCTTGGCAAAGGCATCCGAGCAGAGGATTGCTGCTGCGGCACCACAGGTTGGCGGACAACACTGATAGCGAGTGAGTGGGTCGAAAACCTCTGGCGCGTCCAGTACTTCCTGCAAGCTCAGTGTATTGCTAAACAACGCATAGGGATTATTACTAGCGTGCTGCCTGGCCTTGACGGTAATCTTTGCGAAGGTCTCTTTCTTTGTGCCGTACTTCCAGCGATATTCTCGGCCGGCTCCGCCAAACATCTGCGCTGCCGGTGGCGCCTGGGTGAAGCCCTGCACCCGATTCATGACATCCACATGCTGATCTAGCGGATTTGTCCGGTCGGTGAATTTTGCACCCAGAGCGCCCTTCTCCATCTTCTCGAAGCCAACAACCAGCACACACTCTGCCGCGCCGCCAGCAATCGCTTGTGCGCCCAACATCAACGCCGACGAGCCTGTCGAACAATTGTTGTTCACGTTGAACACTGGAATTCCGGTGTTGCCAAGCTCGTAGATAGCACGCTGCCCACAGGTACTATCACCGTAGACGTAGCCAGCGTAGGCCTGCTGTACGGCACTAAAGTCGATACTAGCGTCTTTAAGAGCTTCTCGCATGGCTTTGGCTGCCATGACGTTGTAGTCATCACTAGCACCGGGCTTGGCGAACTTTATCATTCCGACACCGAGGACATTTACTTTTGTAGACATAGAGAGTTCCTTCGTTGAAAGGTGAAGCGATTATGCGAGAGCGGACAAAAAAGCCATGCGTTGTGCGACCTTCAGGTCACCATCAATTCTAAGCTTGCCGTGCTGGTAGAAGGACTCAATCGTGCCTTCTCCTGCAACCAGTGAGGCCAAATCCTCGTCCGAGATTGTGAAGCACACATCCGGCGAATCTAGCTCGCCCTCAAAGACCTTGGTCTCGCCTTTAAAGTCGACCGCATAGCGGATGTCCGGGTCCGAAACAATCCACTGCATGGTCGCGGCGACTGCCTCAGCAACACTCGGGTCACTCTTGGCCAAAGCTGCGAGTTTCTCGAAGATACCAGCGGCCGACGGCGTTCTAGCTTCTCTGGGCTTCTGCGCTGGCATTGACGCTTCGCCCGATGCCTTGGCCGAGCGAGCCTTTAGAACAGCCTCCTTCGCCTGCTCTGGGTCGATCTTCTGCAAGAAGGTCAACTTCTGCGAAGCCATAACATTGCCCCCAATCTTCAGCTTACCTTCAAAAAAGAGCGCCTGCGGATCAAGGGCGCCACTGGTCATGCCCATGAAATCCGAATCACTGAGCTTCAACGTACACTCTGGCTTCACCGTCTCTCCCTCGCCAACACTGCCACCACCATTCTTGATATCCACCGTCCAAATGCTGTCCGGATCGCTCAGTTGGAACTGGTACACCACTCCTATTTGCGAAACCTGATCCGGGTTGCGAACCAAAAAGTCCGCGATCGCAACGAAAACGTCCGAACTTGTCGGCTCATCTTCCTTGCCCTCTTCACTCGTGGCCTCCTGTGCTGGAGTCGCCGCTACCACCTTGGCAGCCGGCTTCGGAATTTTCTCATAGCGTTCAATTGCCGCGTTGGAGATAACCACCTCGCCTCGCTCCGCAACCTTGCAACGAAAAATCACCCGAGTCTCCCCGTCTTTCCACATCTCTGTAATCAGTGTCTCGCCAGGAAACACGCTGGCCGCAAACCTCACCTTAATACTCTTGAAGAGCCTGGGGTCTGCGTCCGGGAAACACTGATTGATGACGTGCCTGGTCGCGTGCCCAAAGGTACATAAACCGTGAAGAATCGGCTTCTCAAAGCCAAACGCCTTGGCCATCGCTGGATCGACATGCAGAGGATTCCAGTCGCCGCTAAGACGATAGAGAAGAGCTTGATTGACACCTATTTTCTGTTCGGACACGTAGTCCGGCTTGCGATCAGGCGCTACATTCACCGGTTCAGAAGCACCGCGCTCGCCGCCAAAGCCACCCGCTCCCCGAATCACCGCAGTGAGTTCGTTGATGGGCAGCAAGTTGCCATCCTCATCGTAGGACTTGGTCTCGTAGGTAACGAGCGCATTTTTCCCTTTGTCAAAAATGCTTTTCACCTTAGAACGATGGCTCAGCTTGGCATTCCGAGGCATTGGCCGGACAAGCTCAGTATATTGTTCCCCGTGCAAGAGCCTGTCGATACCAAAGGTCAACCCCGGCGCTCGCTTGCCCTCTTTGGCCATCGTGACAATCTGATTGACGGCGGGGATCACGCCGAAGCTGGGCAACGCTCGAAATCCCTTGCCGTGCATCTCATACACCAATTGCAGATCTTTGTCGTCCGAAGGATCATCGCCAGCACCCACTCCCAGCGCGTACAGAGCTAAGTCTCGCTCGTCGTAGCTCGAAGTCGATTCTTCAAATTCATAGCCAAGCGCCAAGTCCACATCGATAAACTCATTGCTTCCTTTGCTCGGACCAGCGGCAATGTTTGCCATGATGGGCTGCATGGAACTCGCGATGTCCGATGGATGCTGCGAGTCTTCAAAGCTGGTAATTGCTGGCCAAGAAGCACGCACAAGCTCCGGAGAAATTTCGCGTCCCAGGCGAACCATCTTGCCCGCACTGCGCTCCCAACGAAGCTTGCCAAAAAATCCACCGCCTACTTCAAAGAGGCTACCGTTTTCATCGCAACTCTCGTGGCATAGCCAAGCGACCAGCGGTGAAACATAGTCGGGCTTGAGCGCGAGAGTGAGTTCCTCCGGCAACACGGTTTCGGTCAAGCGAGAGCCTGCCAATGGTGCGATTGTATTGCTCAGAATATTTCGGTTTCGCCCTTCTAGGGCGAGGGTGTTTGCGAAGCCTGTTACCCCCAGCTTAGCCATCGAGTAGTTCGCCTGTCCGAAATTCCCGTAGATTCCTGCAGCTGACGCCGTCATGATGATCCGACCGTATTTCTGGTCGCGCATATGCGGCCACGCAGCCGCCGTCACTTTGTACGAGCCTTTGACATG
>JAESTW010000439.1 GCA_016763395.1 Kofleriaceae bacterium | reverse complement strand
TGGCCTCCGCAGCTTGGGCAGCAGCGCGTTCTGCTTTGGCCTGGGCTTCCGCCTTTAGCGCCTTTGCAGCTTCGATCTTCGCCTTGGCAGCTTCAACCTTTGCCTTGGCGGATTCAGCCTTCGTCATCTCCTTAGTCTCTGGCTCTGGCTTAGAAGGCTTCACTGCAGGCGCAACGATTACAGTCTTCGCTTCAGCCCGGACTAAGGTGCGTTTTGCCAAACTATCGTCCACGTCGCCTAGCGAGACCTCATCCCCGCGAAGCGCTGCGGGAAAAGAGAGTTTGTTGTCACTTTCCAGCTGATCCAGCGCCGCCAAGGGATCTAGCGTTGCCGAAGCTCCCGTGTCCGCAACGGTCCGGGATTCCACCTGCCTCCCGACCATTACGCCGAGCACAAATACCAGCGTCGCTACTACTGCTCCACCGAAGAAGAGGTAGAAAATCTGTCGTCCATCCAGGCTAACCTCGATTCGATCCTTGAACATTTCCTTTTCATGACTGACCACACTCCTTTGTCACCCGTGCCGGGATCGCAGGCAAGAAAACGGCGAGATCTCAGCAAATTTGCCACGCTATATAAGCGGGCAAAGCCGTATTGGGTTGGGGTAGAGTCTCACAGTGTCCCACATCGACTTAGGAGTTACCTCTGCTACCGCCCTTCCAGGACGCCCAACGGCAATCGAGATCAGCGCTGTTCACGCGATCTTCAAGACCCCGATGGCCGGGCCCTTTGAGTCCTGGGAGACCGCAGTCTTCGCTCTCGGATGTTTCTGGGGAGCAGAACGCATATTCTGGAAAATGGATGGTGTCCGCACAACAGCGGTTGGATACATCGCTGGTTTTACCGAGAACCCTGCCTACGAAGAAGTCTGTTCGGGTAGAACTGGACACACAGAAGCAGTACTCGTCGGGTTTGATCCCGAGGTGATTCGGTACTCTGAGTTACTCCAGCAATTCTGGCAGTCCCATGATCCCACGCAAGGCATGCGGCAGGGTAATGACCGCGGAACACAGTATCGGTCTGGCATCTACACCTATGGTGAGCAACAAGCGAAACTCGCCGCGAGTTCAAAAGACAGATACCAAGAAGAACTCGCAAGCGCCGGCTTTCCGACTATCACCACAGAAATCGCTGCAGCAGGTGAGTTCTACTATGCGGAAGAATACCACCAACAATATTTACATAAGAATCCACAGGGGTATTGTGGCATTGGTGGAACCGGCGTGTCCTGCGCTATAGGCCTGGATTTGGGCTGACACCGCGATTTCAGACTGATATCCCCAGGCTATTCCCAGCCAGACACTGCCCCCAAGAGGACAAGGACGAGAGCAGGAAGAGTTCTTAGCTTTTACTTCTTAGCTTCTTCATGCATTTGCCCATCTCATCACTGATCTTCTCGACCTTTTCCATGTCGCTCTTGCTCGGCTCACTGTCCGGGATTTCGATGGCTTCCATCGCTTTTTCTGCACAGGCTACTGTGTCACAGGCACAGACTTTGTCTTTGGCCGATTCGAAGCTTTTTACCATAGAGCTATCGCCACACGCCCCGAGTACGAATGATGTGGCGAGGGACAGGCTGAAGGCGATGGATTTGATTGGCGACATGTTGGAATCTTTCAGAGTGAATGTAGGTTTAACTCTCAATATGGGTTGGATGATTCCAACGCCACTGTGAGTCACACTATTGAGAGTCCAACACGTAGCGATTGTCGCGATCAAATTTGATTCTTTAGATACACACCCTAGAAAATGATGTTGACCTCGAAGGCGGGGCTCAAGCCCGCACCGCGCGGATTAAATCGGAAGATCCGCCCGTTAGTGAAGGAGTTGATATCCCCCTGATCGAGTACCCAAATGTTGCCGGACGGGCCAGTCACCATCGTCGTAGGAAGAGCCGCTTGTAGTGAATTCACACTTTTCGGAGAGAAACCACCACCGATTTCTATGACAATCTGGTACCCGTCATACACAGTGCCAAAAGCGGGTCCGGTGCCAGCTCGGTCTTCCGCACACTCAAGGTCGCCCTTGGTTTCGGGGTTAACCACGTGAAAGGACATACTTGGGTTTGAAAAGCGGACAGCGGGCACATCGATAGTTCGAAAGGCAAGCTCCTGCGCTTCACATACGCCGTTTTCGACCACATAGGGCGTGTACTGTTCCGCATGAGAAACTACCGTCGAGCAGGGATTTGGCCCTGTCGAGAAATCATCGTCATCATCGCAGGTGGCCGGACGCAGCGGCAAACGGCCTACCTTCAGTACGTTGAGGTTGGGATCCGCGATGCATTGTCCGGTGAGTTCATCGGCCACGACTGAATGCAAAAAACCGTCATCTGCGCCAAGAACCGCGAATGCCTCGCCCACTCGGACCTGGTAGCGCTGAATTGAAGCAACGCACTCGGCAGGCGGCAATGGAGCCTCTACGCATCGCCCGGACGAACAGAAAAAAGCGTCTTCACAGTCACTGGTCGATTCACAACTCATAATACAGCGATCGACGCCCGCGACCCGGCTCGGGTCGGCTTCGCATACCCAACTAAACTCTCTCTCTGGAACGGGAAGCTCGGCCCCCAATGGATGTATATTGAGCGCTAGCAGTGGCTCTTGAGCGGCGAAATCTAGACACTGCGTATCTGACTCACAGCCATCGAGCGGGGATGTCCGCAAAATTCGCCTACGTTCCGCAAGCTCGAGTTCGGTGGAGGCGCTGTTGACAACGCTGTAGCGACGTCTAGAAATGTAGAAGTCCCGACAAACACCGGACAGTATCGCTTCGTTGTCCGAATTTACGCAAACGCCACTAGATGTCGACCCAGTAGAGTCTGGATGCACAAAACAGGTCTCGTTGACTCCACATAGAGCATCGCCAAGCAAGGGATCACAGCCCACCAGCGACGCGATATCGAAATCCTCAACGCCCATATTGCAGAAGGGAGCACTTGCATCTGAGAGTACTAGTGCATTGCCCTGACGGCCTACAATCCCTTTTCGAATCGTGGGACCGTCGATA
>JAESTW010000438.1 GCA_016763395.1 Kofleriaceae bacterium | reverse complement strand
GTTTTGGCAGGTAACCGCATCATAGTTGAAACAAGAAAAATTGGCGCCCGAAAACAATTTCGGACGTTTTCAACAAAGTGGGGCACCCTCAGTCAAATCGACACGACTCCGGCCTCGAAGCAGCACTACATTGGCAACTGGGCGACCGGTTCTAAAACGTTGGCCTATGTCGCACATCACTACAAAAATAACTCCGTTAGGCGCACGTTGTTTATTCACGCAGAAAAGCTCGTCAAGGCTCGCTTGCCCGATGACTGGCGGGGCGTTTCTATCATGTGGCCGAGTAAAGATGGGGATCGATATCTCATTGGCTCGGACTATCAGCTCGGACTGTGGAATCAACAAGGAAAACGACTGTGGTCCTGGAGTCCTCCGGACGGTCAAAAATTGGCGTCGGCAAATTTTACACCAGATGGATCAATCATCGCCTCTGCTGGCCTTAGAATTTATCGTATCAAAGATGGCAAAGGAGAAGTGCTTCTCCGTGTCAAGGGACGCCATCCCGAACGCCCGCACCGTAAACTCATGAATGTCGATAATCATAGCTTTAAGGCCTATAGCTTTGTTGATCATCCGATCCTCATGGACAGTGGAAAAATCGGATACTCTTTGGTCCACGTCGCGAATATTCGCTACCACTAGGGACTCCGACAAAGGGGTGTCGAAGCCGGACCGAAGCCCTGTAGTTGTCCAGCAGTGTAGAATCCTG
Source organism: Kofleriaceae bacterium (assembly GCA_016763395.1). Taxonomy (GTDB): domain Bacteria; phylum Myxococcota_A; class Polyangia; order Haliangiales; family Haliangiaceae; genus NORP324. Next base: position 8,840 of record JAESTW010000438.1, on the reverse strand, counting down.
AACCGCTAGTAGCTCGTGTAGTCGACGACTTCGACTGAATCAAATCCAAGAGTTTCAAGTTTAGCGAGTGCCGTATCTGCGCTGGCAACGACTACCACACACAAGTCTTTGGGCTTGGTACTCTCAGCGAGGGCAGCATTTACCCTCGAGAGATCGAGAGCCTTGATTCGCTGCGCAAAGCCATCTCCGTAGCCTTTGGGAAGGCTGTACAACTCTTCTTGGATTTGCCCGTACAAGCGTTGTGTTGGAGTTGCCCGGCTAAATGCGGCGCTACCAACGAGGTAGGAGCGGGTGAAGTCAAACTCGTCAGCGGTGATGCCGTTGGCGTGCAGCCCAGTGTACATTTCCATCACCTTGGCGATTGCGGCCGGACAGACTTCTGCCGCGGGTGCCATTGTGATGCACAGAGCGTGGCGACCGCGGGCTTGGTATATGTTGCAACTGGCGCCGTAGGACCAAGCCTGATTGACTCGGATTTCTTGCATCAGTCTGGAGCTAAACATGCCACCGAAGGCCACTTCAGCCACGCGCAGTGCGTCGAAACGATCGCTTCCGTACGCCGGCATCAGGTGCCCCATTGCCACTTGGCACTGTTTGCGTCCGGGCTTATCGACGAGGATGAGCCTTCGGCCAGAGGGCCCTTGGGGCGGTGTCAAGTCGGGCAATGGCAGTGCGCTACCGCCCGAAGCGGGGAGGGTCGCAGCCAGCGCTTCTGCATCTGATTCACTGATGGGGCCGGCGATTCCCAATACCAAATTCGAATCGGGGAAGAGCCTTGGGTAGAGCTCGCGCACCTCTTCGAGGGTTAGCTCCGAGATAGTGCGTTCGGTTCCTATCGCTGTCCGACAGTAAATGTAGCCCGGGTGGAAATGGCGATTGAAATAACGGGCGGCCAATGCAGCGTCGCTGTCTCGCATTTCGTCTAGGTCGGACAGGCTTTCGCGTTGCAATTTCTCGTGCTCATCGCCGGAGAGTGTTGGTGATGAGAGAACATCTACGGCCAAGGAAAAGACGGTGTCGAGATGCCTGTGCAGGCAGGTCGCGCTCAGTGCCATCGAATCTCGGCGGAAGGAAAAGCACATGCTGGCGCCAAGGGAATCGATCTTTTCATCGAACTCCGCTCGCGACAGGTTTTGGGTTCCGCGCATTCCCAGCTCGGCGGCGTGGCAAACGAGGCCCTCTTTGCCTAGGGGCTCGTTGACGGTTCCTGTCCGGCTGGAAATCTGAAAGGAGACCAGCGGAGTTTCGTACGCTGGCTCGACTATTGTTTTCATGTCTGAGAACTCACTTCGTCTTCGGGGACAATACGTATCACTGTACGCTGATCTTTTTGTAGGTAGGTCCGGGTTACGCGTCGGACGTCCTCTGTACAGACACTTGCCAGCTGATCGGCCATGACAAAAAGCTTGTCAAAATCTCCGTGTATACATTGGTAGTGGCCCAAGGCTTCCGCCTTTCCATCCATTGTGCTGAGGCCGGACCAAAATTCCGTTTCGACCAGGTTGCGAACTTTCGTGATTTCACTCTCGATGTCTGCATCATTGGCGATGTCCGCGATGCAGTCGTCGACCATGGCTTGTACCGTATCCAAATCGGAATCTCTGGTTAGGGTGACGCTGATTTCAAGCAATGAGGGGTCCGCAAATGGCATCAGATCGCAATACACCGAAGATGCCAACTCCTCTTCGATGACGAGCTTTCGGTAGAGAGGGGACGATGCGCTGCCGGCTAGTAAGCTTGAGGTGAACATCAGCAGTGGCCAATCGGGGTGGCCTTGTCCGGGGCTTTTGTAGCCGTTGAGAAGTCGCGGCGAACTGACTTCTTTTTGAAAGCTAAAGACCCGTTCCTGCACTTGCGCAGGCTCGGGCGTGAGTGAGGTCGTTTGAACACCGGAGGCTGGAATCCCTCCATAGTGAGACTCGATAAGGGAGAGCAGCGATGCTTCCTCAAAATCACCGACGACGACAATGATTGCATTGTCCGGGGAATAGTACTGGCGATAGAACTTTTCCATCTGCGGGATAGAGAGCGACTTGATGTCCGACATCCAGCCGATTGTAGGCCAGTGATAGGGGTGAGATTGAAAGGCGTGGCGGAAGAGTTCTTCACTTGCAAATCCGTCGATATCGTCGTCTACACGCTCCAAACGCTCATTCATTACGACTTCCCGCTCGGCCTCTACGACCTCGGGCGTGAGAAGCAAATCGGTCATGCGCTCAGCCTCGAGCTTGACGATCATGGGCAGCTCCTCGGCCGGAATGTTGTTGCGGTAGTAGGTCCAGTCGTTCCAAGTTGCGGCATTGGAGTCGCCGCCCGTGGCTTCTATGATTCGATCGAACTCACCGAGAGCGAGGGACTTTGTTTGATTGAACATGAGATGCTCAAAGAAATGCGCCATGCCGGTGGAGCCAGCACTCTCATTGCGTGAGCCCACCGCAAACCAGGTTTGATAGGCCAAAATGGGGGCACTTTTGTCGACCGCAGAGATGAGTGTGAGCCCATTGTGCAAGTGGTGGCGCTTGACCTTGAGATGTTTTCCCATGGTCGATTCAACGTCGAGTGTAAAACTCATGGCAATTCCAGGTAGAGTTGGTGAAGAGATGCGATTTCTTCCAACGCATCGAGTGGTGAGAGTATTTCTGAAGGAGCGAGGACGCCGCAGAGTTCACCTTCATTTTCCAGACGTTCGGCCGCCAGGGTGATGATTCCCGCGCTCAGCGCATAGATGTCTTCACCACTAATTGCGCATTGTGCTTGGTCTTGTCCGGCTGTGGCCTGGGCCACGAGAGCAAAGCGGCCCGCCTTGGGCACTGAGGGCTCATTGGCACGTATCGTTGATTCGGCAATGGCGCCGATCGTGGAACGCAGAAGGGGACCTAGAAGAGGACTGAGCATAGGGCTGAGAACAGGCGCGATTGCGGCTGCGGCTCTGGTGATAGGGGAGTCAGCTCCGATACTGATATAGGTTTGGATGCGCGCACTGTTGACGTGCCTCGGCAAGGTGATGACCTCAGGCGAGGGAAAGGAGAGGGCAACCCTGGGGCCAAAGGGATGCGGATACTCGACGTCTCGGCGTTCGCTTCCCGGCGCGACACGAATCCATCGCCCGTCATCCCAACGCACTCCTTGTTTACCCAAAGCATCGAGTATGGAAAGTTGCGTTCCTTTGGTCGGACTGAGCGAATCAAAGGCGTAGCTGATTGTGAGCTCGTCCAAGGGCACATTGCCGAGAGCTTCGGCTGCCACGTGAGCTGCCCAGTCTCCGAGTGCTACTTCGAACGCGCAAGCATTGACCACAACGCGCCTAGCTTGCCTGCTGGCAGATTCAAACCGTTCATAGCAGTCCCGGACAAACTCTTGCTCACCGGTAGTGTCGAGGTAGTGTGAATCTGCAGCCAATGCCGCAGAGATCACATTTTGTCCGATACTACTGAAGGGCCCCGCGCAGTTTATAACGACATCGGCATCTTCGAATATCTCTTGCAAGCTTTTGGGGTCATCGACATCGGCGACACGCAAGTCACTTGTGCCTGTCTGCTGCGCCGCTTTTTCCAGTCGACCGAGGTTTCGGCCCGCCATAGCAAAGGGGAGGTCTTGCTTGTGCAGTTCCTTCGCGATTAGCGAACCTGTGTGTCCAGATGCTCCATAGATAACAATCAAAACGAACTCCTCATTACAGCGAATCGTAGCGGAAAGACATAACCAGACCATGCTGAATAAATGAATATTCTCCGGCCGCAGTGGCAAAAGACAGCCCATTTCTTGCTGCTTCGCACGAGTCGAATTCAAACGCAGAGTCGACGCACGCGACTTGCTCGCGAGGGTCAAATGCACTGTTCTGCACGTTCGTGGAAGGGAAGAGGCTAATTTCGTATCCCATGCTGAATGCCCAGTGGTTGCTAAGTCTGAGCTCTGCCCCGGTTGCCAATGTGAGGTTAGGGCCGCCAACGAGCGTGGGAGAATGCTTCTCGTTTGATATGGCCGCACTTTCCAGACGAAGCCTTGCGCCGAAGCGATAGGCTTCTTTGTCGTCAGACTCAATTCCAGCACTAACCCGCCAAACGTCGCGCAGGCCCCGATGCCTGGGAATCCACTCGGGCGTGTTCGGGTTGTTGTCCGCGCCAAATAGGCGAATGTCGAATTGATTGTGCCTTGACCAATCTTGCCAACGCAAATCAAAGACCATGTCGTAGGCACCAAAGGTCGGACGCCGGTAGCCGACAAATGCCATCTGCGCCATGCCAAAGCCTATCTCAGCATTCGTGCTTACTGTCCCACCACCATCTCTTGGAGCGAGAGTGATCGAGGCGTCACCGGAGAGTGTGAGGGTTTCAAATGCGCCGGGCAGAGCGACGTAGCCCATCCCGAGCCAGCTATCGTGGCCGATCCTATATACGAAACCGACGGATGCCGAAAAGTTCTTAAGTCCGGCTAGATCTCCCAAGGCCGCTCGGTTGCCAACTTGAATGTCGTACTCTTCTCGCGCTAGGGCATTTTCGTAGCCGCATACCGTGCCCCCGCAGTCTGAACCGGTTCCTGAAATGGAATCACTACCACCATCGAGGACGCTGTCTCGAGAGAATTTGAGTTGCAGGCTAGAGAAGCCGACAGAGAACCCGAGTCCGCCAATCAGGCGGCTGGTAAATCTCCACGAGCCCGCCAAGGTCAACATCGTCTGAATGATTTGTCCGCCGCTGCTGTGGTACCCGAGGCCCGGTTCATCTTCGGCAAAGCGTTGCCATGTGGGGGTATACAACGAGACACCAAATCGGTATTTGCCTTCGTCAAAGGAGGCGTAGTACGCGAGAATTCCACCAGGGGAGATGGTCGAATCATCTACTGTAGGGCCTGGCTGCAAGCTATTGTCGCTACCAATAGTAGTGCGTTTTAACGTCAGGCTACTGAGGCGTGCGCTGCCGCCGATGTGGAAATGCCAGCCCCGGCCAGTGAGGCCAAGCGCGGCAGGATTGACAAAGAAGGAAGAGGCATGGCCGTGAGTGGGGCCAGTAAAAACCGCGCCACCCAGCGAGGGATCTTCCATTGGGCTCGTGTGTGCTGTACCCAGATCAACGCTGAGTATGAATAGAACACCAAGTACCGTGACGAAAAGGCCTCGGCCCATGAGTTCACACTAGCAGATGCATCCGGCAAGAGCTTCGGATTGCCCTGTAAAACGTAGAAACAACGACTGGCAAGAGCGGCCGTCTGATCACACTGGTCTTGGTCTCGAAAAATCGCGCTGCCATTCGCTCGGCAGGTGAACCTGACTAGACTCAATAGGCGTTGCCCTCTACACTGCGGCCCTTCATGAAGCTGCGCAATCTCTTACTTCCTTCTTTACTCGCCGCCAGTATGCTTGTGACTGCTTGCGAAAGTGTCACTCACGAGAACTTGGACAAGTGGGCCAATACTCAAAAAGGTCCGGGAAAGCTGATGGACGCTCTTAAGAGCAATGAGGAGAGTGCTGAGATTCGCGCGCACGCCGCGCAAGTGTTGATCTACCTTGAACGATTTGCGGACGTCAAAGAGGTTTTGGCAGAAATCGATGATGACAAGCGGCATAAAATTGTTGCCGAGTTAACAGAGCGCCTGTGGACTATAGCGCGGGTGAATAAAGAGTTAGATATTCCGACACGGAATCAGTCGAACGCCAAAGACGCAATTTTCTATACAATGGAATTTGCCGATAGCGCGACCAAAGAAAAAATGGCGGACTACGTGATTGAGTGGTTTGTCGGTGGTCTGTATGAGGCCCGGGCAAAATCCGGACGCGTGAGTGGAGCGTTGGCAATTCGCGAGATTGGCGGACAAGCGGGCAAGAGACTGCTCAACAGCACAAAGGCAATCGTCAACACACCGCCTGACGCTGCGGGAAAGCGAACTTGAGTCAAAGACGAACTCTTGCAAGCACTCGCAATAAGCGGAGATAAAGAGGTGCTGCTCTACTTGATGGACTTAGTTGAACATCCAAGAGGAGACAATACGCTGCCGGAACGGGTTATCGATGCACTGTACTTCGCGTTTGTGGAACCGACCGGAATCAAGCCGGTTGATGGCGGATTTTTAAAACCGATTTCGGACAGAGTATCGCTGCTGTTGTACGACACGAGTTTGTCCTCTACCGCGAGAAACGATTCGACAGCTCTCCTCGTGGCATTGGGGCCGCCCGATTGCATTCCGTATTTCACCAAGATGATTGGCTTTGCAGAGGACCCGACGAAGTATCGTTGGATGGGAGTTCAGAAGGGGATTCGCTGTGCAAAACTCCAGGGCATGCAGGCGATCATCGAGGCTCTCGATCCGGAGACTGGATACGAGAGAGGCTTGTTGGACAAATACCTTTGGGACGAGATACTCAAATTGGGCGAGTTGCCCAAAGTTGCGTCTGCAGCAGAGCAGCTCTTGAAGTCTGACAGCTGGGTCGCTCGAGTTACCGGTATTGAGGTGTTGGCCAGGGTCGGGGATTCTAGTAATATTGATTCAATCAAGGCACTTAGCGGTGACAAGGCGCGACTCAAGAATTGGTGGGGGGACCAGGCCAAGCTACCTAAGGGAGAGCGCAAGCCAATCCCAACGATTGGAGAACTTGCGGCGAATGTCGCCCAGAAACTAGCATCGGGGACAAAGGCCAAGTGATAATACCTTTCTACACGATGACCAGCGAGCAAGAAGAATAGATGGATCAAAGTAAGAAGACGATGCGTCACTTCTACTGTCGGGATGTTCTTTGGGACACCTTTGAGCAGATGGCTAATGATTTCGATTGCTCCATTGATTATTTAATCGATGAGGGCATGCGCTACTACGCGCGCTCCAAGAACTATCAGACGACGGGGCCGTCACGAGGTGGCGGGGCAACCAATCCGCCGCCAATCGACCAACGTCCGGTACCGCCGCCACGTCCAGCACCAGCGCCGCCGCCCGTTGCTCGTCAGGCACCACCGCCACGTCCGGCTCCAGCTCCAGAACCACGTCCGGCACCCGCACCTTCTCCCGCTCCACCTCCGGTTGCGCAACAGGCTGCCGGTACTTTGTACTTGGTATTTAACAATCAGAGATATCCCATCGCGAAGGACCAATTTATTATTGGTCGCGGATCGAAGAGCTCGGATTTACCGATCAAGGACGGAAACATTTCTCGCAAGCACGCCGCAGTTATCCGACGAAACGGAACCTTCTACATTAAAGATTTAGGTTCGACAAACGGGATTGACTACAACGGCATGCGTATCGACAACAAGCGCATTGATGAGGGAGACATCTTTCATATCTGCGACTACGAACTTCGTTTTACCTACCGCTAGTCGGATCGTAACGAGGCATAGGAATACCGGATGTCTGAGCTTTCTGTCCGGGTTGAACGGGTACGCGATCGGCTGGTGGACTTCTTGTCCGCTGGCGATGATGCTGACCCTATCCTTCTTAGGGGGAAAGGCCGATCGCCATCGCTTTTGAAACTGTGTGAGCGAGTGCTCACCAAAGTGGAGGAGAAGCAGCAACCGAGCTGGCAGGCTTGGAGTTATGCCTTAGACGGACTGCACTTGGCGGAACTCGATCAACAGATGGCTTGCGTCGCTCGCGGCCTAATGCTGTGCCAGATGGTCGTTGGTCGCCGGACGCAAGCGAGCTTTACGCCGATAAGTGACTCTCCTCTCCACCAGAGTACAGAAAGCCTGAAAGGCATCGGTCCGAAGATGTCCGCGAGCTTGGCTGAGCATGGAATCGAAAGTGTGGAGGATTTGCTGTGGCTAATTCCCCGGCGATACGATGATGTCCGAGATGTTCTGGAGCTAGAACAGGTCGTCAAAGCGCCGCCAATTGGGGAGCGGGTGGTACTCGTTGGGGACATCGAGACCGTTCGTTTTGCCAGACGAGGTCCGCGGGGCTGGATTGATATGCGTCTGGTTTGCGGCAGCGGCAAACTCGTTGTCCGATGGTTCAACGCTAGAGCGGGTATGTGTTCTCGTTACGAGGAAGGCGGACGCGCGGTCCTGGCCGGCAAGTTGTCCGAACGCGGTGGGATCTTGGAAATGGGAAATCCCGATGTTCTCGCCCTCACCAGTGCAGATGGAGTGGAAAAGGTGCTGGTAGAGGGCGTTGTTCCCCGCTATAGCGCGATTCCTGGAGTTCCCCCCTCAACGCTACGCAAGGCGTGTCAAGCTGCTGCGATTCGAGCGTCCAGTTTGATTTCCGAGGCAGTACCGCAGGCCCTCGCCGAGGAACTGAAGATGGTGTCCTTGGCTCAGGCGCTATCTCTGTTGCACGAGCCCTCGGAGAGTATGTCCTCCGAAGAGGTTGTCCGGCTCAATCAAGGCGAGAGCGAGTGGCATCGACGTTTGGCGTTTGAAGAGCTTTTTGTGTTGGCCATGGTGGTGGCAAAACGGCGACTGCACGCCCGCGCAGACCTTGCTCACGGGTATTCGGCGCAGACCATCAAGCAGGCTGGATGCGCATTGCCCTTTGACTTTACTGGCGCGCAGAAGAGGGTTGTCCGCGAAATCGCATCGGATATAGCAGAAGAAGTACCGATGAATCGTCTCCTGCAAGGGGATGTTGGTGCCGGCAAAACAGCGGTTGCCTTTGCAGCCGCACAGCAGGTAGCGGCGGGTGGTGCTCAGGTCGCACTAATGGCCCCAACAACGATCTTGGCAGAGCAGCATTTTCGTTCTCTCAGCAGCTGGTGCGAGAAGGTCGGGATTCGGGTGGCGCTGCTAACCGCAGGAACCGCCAAAGGTGTCCGAGCATCCACACTTTCGCTCTTGGCCGCAGGGGAAATCGACTTGCTCATCGGCACCCATGCACTGATTGCTGAGGCTGTGGTATTTCGAGAACTCGGCCTG
>JAESTW010000437.1 GCA_016763395.1 Kofleriaceae bacterium | reverse complement strand
GTCTATCGATAACCAGCGCCCACCACGCAGCAAAGGGGCCAAGCCAGGCAACATCGTCGCCGTCTCCCAATGTCGTTCCACGAGTGGTGTCGACCAGTCGCCAAAAGATCGTACTTACGGCCAACTCCAGGCGAGGTGGGATTTGCCGCGACTCATCTGCGAGCCCTTCGAGCTTTCGCAGCCACAAACAGGTTTCGTGAGCTGTCGGTCCACTGCCCGGGCCTAGATCTGTATCCTCTCCACATGCGTCGAGGGCGTACCCTCCCAGCTTGATAGCCAACACCTCGAGCGGCACATCGACATTTATATCGACACCTTCATGCTGTCTGCGCTCCTTGACCAAGTCCAAAATCTTGGCCGGAGTTTCCGCGAGCAACTGCCAAGTCTCCTCCATGTCCGGTTCATCAATCGGATCGCAGTCTGGGCTGGTCGATAGCAGAGGGCTCCACAGGCGCAGGGCAAACACTCGAGCGCACGCTTCCAGGCCGTTGATGGCGGCCGCGCGTTGTCTCGGACGTCCGGTACCAAGTGCGACCCGACTGGCCTCAATGAAGGTCGGCGCAAGTGAACTGGCAAAGCGAGCGGCCCGGGCATCGGCTTCTGGATCATCGTACTGAGCCGCCAGCCGCATGAGGTTATCGAGTCCCAGTTCAAGATCGAGCGGGTCTCGTTCTGCGCCGTCGATAACATCGGTTACCGCGATGACTTCGATCCACCTGCGCATCTCAGAGAACTCGCTGGACAGTGCTCTGCGGGCGCGCTCACGCAGAGCTCGCAGTGGTGCTTCCAGCTCTTGATTGTGTGTTCCTCGCCGCCACAGGGTGGCCAGTCCTCGCGCCAAGGCTCGGGAGGTTATCGCTCCGCCGTCGCCCTTGATAATGCGTGTGGCCAAGCGATCCCAGATGTCTCGCCTTTCAAAATAGAGGTACGGAGTAGCAGCAGCAACAGCGGCTAGTACCGAGGGCTCCTCGTCCGGCGATCGCACAATTGCCACCAGTTGTCCGGCCAGCAAACTAAGACTGCCCGCAGGCAGGGACGCCAGTGCGGTGATCGCGCGCTGCCGAAGAACTTGGGATGGACCCATGACCCAATCGAGGAGCATGCCTTCCAGTTGCTCCATACTGCCTGCTAGTCGCCCCAACGCCCGGGCGGCGTGCACCCAAACCAGTGGTTCGGGGTGCAGTAAGAGAGGCTGGAGTACCTCGAGTGTCCGGTTTACCAACTGCTGATTCGTGTGCGGAGTGATCGCGCAAACACTGACTTCCAGACAACGCGCAGCCAGAACCCGGCCCCGAAGTGCTCCGACGGCAGGAGCTCCAATCAATTCCTCAAAGGTAACTTCGGCGTCCCATATCCATCTGCCAAAGTCGGGAACTTCTTGGGCACAGGCACCCGCTTCCCAAATGAGTATTTCGAGGCGTGCACGAACCTGTCTGTGGCTAGGGAGCTTTAGCTCGCTTCCATCTCCGGTGAGAGGGGCACAGGCGAGGGCATCGCCGAGCGGTCCGCCGACAACGCGCTCACATGCGACACCTACGACCTGAGTTTGCAGTGCCTCGTTGTCCGCTGCGTGCTTGAGCAACGGTCCCATTCGGACATCCGGACGCCAAGCAGAGGCGAAACACCAAGTGAGTAGGATCGGCCCTGAATCGACCAAAAGAGCATTCAACGAAGCAAGCTCATCATCGGAACAGGTCGCCTTGGGCAACTCGGCGGAAAGCAAATCGGCCGCTGCCCGCACCTCTGCGGTCAGTGCGTCATCTTCCGGCAGGTCGCCACCACGCCACCGATTTCGCACAGCCTCTTCGAGCTCTGGATTGCTTGCGAGCAGGTTGGTGAGTGTGATCAGGGCATCTTGGAGTTCAGCGGAAATCATCAATGAAACAGTCTACACTAGGAACTCGGTATTAAACGAGTTCAACACCGAGTTCCTAACGCTGGCTGCGCAAGCGTCAACGTTACGCGGCGGGGCCGCTGATTTCTGGTGTTCCACGTTTGGAATCTGGTGTTAAACGAGTTCAACACCAGCTTCCTAACGCTGGCTGCGCAAGTCTCCACTGAGAATATTTCGCGCAAGCCAGATCGAAGAGGCTGGCAGATTGTAGCCATGGTTGGAATCCTCTTGCTATCTGCTGAGATTTCTTGTGCGTTGGACAAGAAGTTGGCGTCTATTGAGAGTAGCCATTCAGAAAACCACGTGGTGTTGGAAACTGGGCCGCTAAGAATAGAGTTGGACAAATCATCGATGCAAAATGGAATACTACCTATCGCTGCTCTAGTCTTAGCCTTGTCGACAACGGGCTGTTCAAGAAAAGACACTTCGAACAACGGCAACGAGCCGGCATTGCCCAAGCAGGAGAAGGCAACGGAGCCAAAGGTAGAAGACACCAAGACTGAGAAGACCGCGACTGCTCCGGGTGAGCTGACGCTCGAAGCGATGCAAGGCATCGTCGATGAGATGTGCGCCTGTACGGACAAGGCCTGCCTCAGGAGGGTCGAAGACAAGGCCGCGAATGCCTACCCCCAGGGACCGTTCGAAAAGCTCATTAGGGAGAGGCCCAAAGTGGATGAGCCCTCAGTGATCATTGGGCGCTCGTCCAAGGCCACAATTCAGGTTGACGACGAGGCCGGTGAGATTATGAAGAAGGCTACGGAGTGCGCATTGAAGCTCGACTTGGCGGCCGACAAGGCGGCGCAGATGCACTATCAGTTGTGCGACCAGCCGGCGCCTGACAGATTCCCGCCCGAATTCAAGAGACTAGTGCGGGCTGCGAAGGAGAAACCGTGGACCCGTAACAGTAGTCGCTCCGTCTTCATCGAAAGGCCGGTAGGTTGGGCTGGCAAGGTCGATGGCTTGGCTGCAAAGCTGCGATCCTCGGGATGGACGGTCTGGGTCGCCAAAGATACAGGGAAGGATCCCACATCCGATATCCTGGCTGCCAAAGACGGTCAACTGGCAGCGGTCTCGGAGCATCGCCACAACACTGCCCCCCACCTCAGCGTGGAGGTCATGACACCGCTATTCGATGCGAAGAAATACTTGGCAACCGTGGAGGCTGCTGAGCTGACGTCGCTTTCCATGACGTGGAGATCCTTAGTTCTTCACGTGCGGGGCGACCAAATGGCGACGCTACGGGCCAAGTTGGAAGCTGGGGGCGCAGCGCTCATTTCAGGCAATCCGGCGTTGGATACCACGCTGCATTTCGTCACCGATGACCTGTTGGATACCACGCTGCATTTCGTCACCGATGACCTGGTGGACATTTGGCTCAGTGTATCGACGAGAGGGGGCGACTCCGAGTTCAAAGACGACAAGACGACGCAATTTGTCGTGGGTCGTGACTGCCCGTGGGCCAGGAACTGATTGGTTCATCCCGACTCGCGCCCATTGTGCCCAACGAGAGAGAGCCATTTCGACACTGAGAATAAGTGCCAGGGCTGACAAACGATAGGGTAGGGGAATGCCCTGTAAGATTTTTGCACCAAACTCCTTCCGTCGGTTAAAAGAGGTTTTGGAGTACAAACCCTGGGCTCAACTTTAACTTTAAGTAGTGTTCTTAGGAATATTACCTATT
>JAESTW010000042.1 GCA_016763395.1 Kofleriaceae bacterium | reverse complement strand
TGCACTTGGAACAAATCTTTTTGACTGAGGCTCTAACTTTCATGACATTCTCTTTATGGCGAACCAGGCGATGGTGCAGCTTGCGTTAATATCCAAGGTCCGTTTTCAGTAATAGCGATTGTGTGTTCAAAATGTGCAGACATACTGCGATCTTGCGTTACGGCTGTCCACTCATCACCCAGCACTTCGACCTGCCGGGCTCCGGCGTTTACCATAGGTTCTATCGCAATGACAAGACCACTTTTTAGGCGTTTTCCAGTACCGGCCCGTCCGTAGTTGGGAACCGGGGGATCTTCATGCATCTGCCGTCCCACCCCATGCCCGACGAATGTCCTAACCACTGAATATCCATGGTTTTCTGCGTGAGTTTGAACAGCATGCCCAATGTCGCCAAGACGATTTCCTGGGTAACAAAGGGCGATCGCCTTCTCGAGAGATTCCCGAGTGACGTCTACAAGCTTCTGTTTTTCGGGCGAAGTAGAGCCACCAACGACGACTGTTCGGGCAGAATCACCACAAAAGCCGTGCAAGTAGGTTCCAAAATCGATCCCTATAATGTCACCCGAATTAAGGACTTCTTCCTTGCGGGGAATCCCGTGCACAATAACTTCGTTTACCGAAGTACAGAGCACTGCTGGATAAGGCGGTGTGGCGTAGCCCAAGAAAGCGCTGGTGAGCTTCAGCCTATCAATTCCCGCGCGCGCAATTTGGTCCAAGTCCCAAGTAGTGGCACCAGGAACGGCCGCAGCGCATATGTCGTCAAGAATCTCAGAGACTGCCAAGCCCGACTCTCGAAGCTTTAGCAGATCATCTTGAGATTTGTATTTGATACGCATTCAATAACTCGCGTAAGTATCAACCAAGCGGTCGAACTACTTATTGGTGGAACGCCCACGTATACGTGGACCTTTGGGACCCGAGAATCCCTCATAGTTCCGTGTAATAAGATGAGATTGAATTTGTTGAACAGTGTCTAGAGCAACACCGACGATGATTAGAAGCGCTGTGCCACCAAAGATGCTTGTGAATGAGAATGGAACTCCAAACCCCTTCTGCAACAGGATTGGCATCAAACAAACCGCGGACAAGTAGGCCGCACCACCAACAGTAATTCGACTGAGAACTCGATCGATGTACTCAGCAGTTTTCTTACCTGGTCGGATTCCTGGGACAAAGCCCCCGCCCTTCTTGAGATTCTCTGCAACATCAACTGGATTGAATGTCACAGCGGTATAGAAGAAGGTGAAGAACACAATCATCGCTACATAGACAACGTTATAGCGCCAATCCGATGGTTGCATTGCTGCCGAGAACTGCGCCATCCAAGGAGTGTCGATCATGCCCGCCATTTGCGCTGGGAACATAAGAATCGACGAAGCAAAGATTGGTGGGATAACACCAGAAACGTTGATCTTCAGAGGTAAGTGACTCTGCGTACCACCGTACATTTTTCGCCCAGCCATACGTTTGGTGTACTGAACTGGAATGCGTCTGTGAGCCTGCTCGAAGAAACAAACAGCAGAAACGGTGAAAGCGACAGAGAGAAGAACAAAGATGAGACTGAGTAAGTCGAACTCGCCCATGGCACTCAAAGTCCATAGCTGAGCAACTGCATCAGGTAGTCCGGCTACGATGCCAGCAAAGATGATAAGAGAAATTCCGTTACCGATTCCGCGTTCCGTGATTTGCTCGCCGAGCCACATGATGAATGCAGTACCCGTCGTGAGCGTGAGCATGGTCATGAGCCGGAATGACATTCCAGGGTCTGCGACCACCTCAGCACCAGAGAAGCCACCGCCACCGCCACGTCCCATACCTTCGAGCATTGCTGCCATGAAGTAGGACTGAACAAGCGAGAGAGCAATCGTGCCGTAACGTGTGTACTGGTTAATCTTGCGATTGCCAGCTTCGCCTTCTTTTTTGAGCTGCTCCAATTTAGGAACAACAACCGTCATCAACTGAATGATGATGGACGCACTGATGTACGGCATGATGCCGAGTGCGAAGACGGACAGTTTTTCAAGCGCACCACCGCCGAACATGTTGAACATGCCCAGGATAGAACCGCCACCGCCGGTTGAAATGTAGTTCTCCATCTCCACCCGGTTGACACCGGGAACGGAGATGAAAATGCCCATGCGATAAACCGCCAACAGCGAAAGCGTGAAGAATATACGCTTTCGCAGTTCTGGGATCTTGCCGATATTTGAAATTCCTGCCACGGAAAACCTTAGTGTCTAGGGGAAAAGCCGCCTCTACTCACTGTCGGATGAAATACCCGATCCGTAGTACGAAGCCAGCTAATTAGCATACAGAAAAAAAAATGCCAGCTTCGATTGCTCGAGGCTGACATTTCGATCTCTTAATGCTTACGCGTTAGCCTCAGGTTGAGCCTTTTGGGGCTTCCATGAAACAACGGTTGCTGTTCCGCCGGCTGCTTCGATTTTCGTCACAGCAGATTTGGAAAAGCGGTGTGCTTTGATGTTCAGAGCTTTAGACATTTCCCCGTTACCCAGAATCTTAACGATCTTGGCGTTCTTAGGGAGAAGTCCTGCTTCTCGTAGCATCGCGACATCAACATCACCTTCAAAACGCTCAGCGAGAACGCCGAGATTAATTGGGTGTGCTTCCGTACGGAAAGGGTTTTTGAATCCACGCTTTGGCAAGCGCTTGATCAGTGGCATTTGACCGCCCTCAAAACCAGGAGCTGCCATGTGAGAACCGCTGCGAGCCTTCTGGCCTTTTTGACCTCGGCCAGAAGTCTTGCCGGTGCCGCTTGCGCGACCGCGACCTACGCGTTTTGGTTTCTTGGTGGCCCCAGTATTGGGAGACAAGCTATGTAGAGTAGTGCCCATTGTCGTATCTCTATTAATTCAGCCTACTCGACCGGTGAAACGGTAACGAGATGGCTTACTTTGCGGATCATCCCGCGAATTGCGGGCGTGTCTTGAACTTCAACAACATTGTTGATTTTCCGAAGTCCCAGGCCTTTTAGTAAAAGACGTTGGGGCTTGGGTCGACCAATGCCGCTGCGGATTTGTTTAACTCGTAGTTTGATAGCCATGATGGAATCTTTCCTAGGCGCGGAGGCCTAGCTCCTCAATGGACTGACCGCGGCGACGAGCAACTTCTTGTATGGATACAAGCTGCTTAAGAGCCAAGACGGTAGCGTGAATAACATTGTGTTGATTCGATGTGCCGAGTGACTTCGTAAGAATGTCAGTAACACCAGCAACTTCGAGTACAGGCCGGACAGCGCCACCAGCGATAACACCAGTACCTGGAGATGCAGGACGCAGAAGAACTCTGGCCGCACCGAATACACCGATGATTTCGTGAGGAATCGTTCCGTTAATTAGAGGAACCTTGAACAGGTTGTTCTTGGCTCGCTCGTTGCCCTTGCGAATTGCTTCGGGGACTTCTTTTGCTTTTCCAAGTGCTGCGCCGACGTACCCGTTAAGGTCGCCAACAACGACAAGTGCAGAGAAAGAGAAGCGCCGTCCGCCTTTTACAACTTTGGCAACGCGGTTGATGTACACAACTCGATCGACGAGCTCACCAACATCATTTTGATCAATAGCCATTTAGAACTCCAGTCCGGCTTCGCGGGCGCCTTCGGCAACCGCTTTGACTCGGCCGTGATAAATAAATCCGTTACGGTCAAACACTACAGATGTGACCTTCTTCTCAACAAGCTTCTTGCCGATAGACTCACCAACGAGCTTCGCAACTTCAGACTTGTCCTTACCGTCGAGGCCGCCTTTAACGCCAGCATCGAGGTCCGAAGAAGCAGCGAGAGTTACGCCGTTCACATCATCAATTGCTTGCGCGTAGATGTGGGAGTTTGATCGGTATACCGAAAGGCGAGGCCGTTCAGCAGTTCCAGAAATGCGCTTGCGCTGATGAAACTTACGTCGCTGGCGCTTAAGTGCTTTGTGACTTCTAATTTTGATGTGTGCCATTGGAATTACCCTGCAGCCTTGCCAGCTTTGCGGAGAATGCGCTCTTCGAGGTACTTCACACCTTTGCCCTTGTAGGGCTCAGGCGGACGGAAGCTTCGAATTTTTGCGGCACTCGCTCCAAGCGCTTGCTTGTCGATACCAGAAAGAATGATGATGTTCTTCTCTACCTTGGCTTTGATGCCCTTGGGAAGATCGTAAATCACCGGATGAGAAAACCCGAGTTGAAGAGTCATCTTCTGACCAGCAACCTCGGCTCGATAACCAATGCCATTGATCTCAAGCTTGCGCTCAAAACCCATGGTGACTCCGTGAACCATGTTGGCCACTAGAGCTCGCATCAAACCGTGGGCAGCTCTCGCTGGACGGCTGTTATGTGCGCGCTCAAAGACGACCTTTCCCTCACCTTGAGAGATGTTCACGAAATCGTTTCGCTTGGTAGTAAGTTCCCCTTTGGGGCCCTTAACCGTAATCACTGGCCCAAGAGTAACGTCGACTCCCTTGGGTAGTTTGACTGGATTGTTGCCTATTCGAGACATACTTCCCTACCAGACTTCGCAGAGGACTTCGCCGCCGATGTTAAGCTCGCGAGCTTTACGGTCAGTCATAAGTCCTTTAGATGTGGAGATGATTGCGACTCCCAGTCCGTTGCGTACACGGGGTATATCCGTGGCGCCAACGTAGCAACGTTGTCCGGGCTTGGAGATGCGGCGGATTGTAGTAATCGCGCTTTGATGAGAATTATCGTAGCGAAGTGTTACGGAAATACTTCCTTGAACACCTTCGTCGCTCTTCGAAACTGCGTCGAGATATCCCTCTTCTTTGAGGATCTCAGCGAGCTTAAGCTTCACTTTTGAGCGAGGACAATCGATGGCGGCTTTATTAGCCATAATGCCATTGCGAATGCGCGTTAGAAAATCAGCAATTGGGTCGGTCATTGACATAAGTAAACTCCTACCAACTTGACTTGATTACACCTGGCAAATCCCCTTTGAGGGCCAGGCTACGGAAACAGAGACGACACATGTGGAACTTCCGCATGTACGCGCGAGGACGGCCGCAGAGCGGACAACGGTTCTTTTCGCGAACCTTGAACTTGTGCTTCTTGGGAAGCATCTTTACTAAGCGACTCATGCTTAATTACCTTCTCCAGCCACAGGACCCATATTACGAAATGGCATCCCTAGGTGTTTCAAGAGCGATCGTCCCTCGGCATCTGTATTTGCCGTTGTTACCATCGCGATGTTGAGGCCTTTGATACTATCGACTTTGTCGTAGTCGACCTCTGGGAAAATTATTTGCTCTTTGATACCGACGGAGTAGTTTCCGCGACCATCAAAAGCCTTCTCGGACACACCGCGGAAATCTCTTACGCGTGGAAGAGCAATGCTCATAAAACGCTCGAGGAATTCCCACATCTCTTCTCGGCGAAGAGTAACCATGCAACCGATTTTCTGTCCCTTACGCAGTTTGAAGTTAGCGATGTCCTTCTTTGCGCGAGTAACAACCGGAGTACGGCCTGTAATAGCGCGCATCTCTTCAACGGCGCTAACCATAATCTTGGGCTCACCCACAGCTCGTCCAAGTCCCATATTCAGGGTAATTTTTTCGATTTTGGGAATCTGCATCACGTTCTTGTAGCCAAACTCCTCTTGGAGCTTCGCTTTTACCGAGTCGTGGTACAACTGCTTTAGTCGCGGAACCGGACGTTTTTCTGTTGATTCAGTCATGCTTTACTTTCAGCGTGCTCACATTCCCGGGTTGGGGAACGTGGTGTCACACTTGACACATGCGCGGCTTTTCTTGCCTGCATCGTCGACTACTTTTTTGCTTCGGACTGCTTTGGAACAAGTTCCACACCAGAGAGAAACGTTAGAGATATTGACTGTGCCTTCGATGTCCTTGATGCCGCCTTGGGGATCCTTTTGGGATGCCTTGACATGCTTCTTGACCATCATGACGTTTTCGATTTCAACACGGCCTTTGGCAGTGAGAACTCGTTTGATTTTGCCTTGCTTACCGCGCTCGCGACCTTTGGTCACAACAACGGTGTCGCCTCTGCTTACGTGAGCCATTAGAGGACCTCCGGAGCGAGAGAAACGATTTTCATGAAACGCTTAGCACGCAATTCACGAGCAACCGGTCCAAAGATACGAGTGCCAACAGGCTCATGCTCTTTGTTGATAAGGACACAAGAGTTGCCGTCAAAGCGAATGTAGCTACCGTCTGTACGAGAAATCTCTTTCTTTGTACGAACAACCACTGCCTGAGCAATGTCGCCTTTTTTCACTTTGCCGCCGGGAGTTGCTTCCCGAACGGAACAAACAATGATGTCGCCTACAGATGCGTAACGACGCTTGGAACCGCCAAGTACTTTGATGCAAAAGAGCTTCTTAGCGCCAGAGTTATCAGCAACATCGAGAACTGAACATGTTTGAATCATACTTCCTCCCGTGCTTTCTGGATGGTGCGAGTCACGCGCCAACGCTTGGTCTTGGAGTAGGGCTTGGACGCAACGAGCTCAACCCTGTCGCCAGTGCGACAACTGTTGTCCTCGTCGTGCGCTCGATACTTGACCTTGCGGTTCACAAATTTGTGAAAGTGCTTGTCTCGTAT